>JBOHPM010000183.1:0-6352 GCA_050731715.1 Candidatus Rokuibacteriota bacterium | reverse complement strand
CGAGCTCGGGCGTGGTGGCGAACACCTCGGTGCAGTAGCGGCCCACCGCCTCCCCGGCGAAGTATCCGGTCATCAATTCGGCGGCCGGGTTGAGCGTGACCACTCGCCCCTCCAGGTCGACGGTGACGATCCCGCTCGTCACCGAGCTCAGGATGCTGTCGGTGTAGCTCTTGTGGTCGGTCAGCTCCTCGACTTGCCGCTTCAGCTCAGCGTGGACCTCCTCCAGCGCGGCCCGTTGCTCGAAGAGCTGGGCCGCCATGTGGTTGAAGGCCAGGGCCAGACGGCCGATCTCGTCGGACGTCGTGGGTCGGATCCGCTGATTCAGCTCCCCCCGGGAGATCGCCGCCGCCCCGGCCTCCAGCTGCTGGACCGGGCCCGCGATGCGCCGGGCCACCAGGGCAACGGCGCCCGCGCCCAGCAGGAGCGTCAAGCCGGCCAGGGTCACCAGCTCCAGGCGCGTCGTGAGGATCTCGGCGTCCATGCGCCGCCGCGACAGCCCGACCCGCACCGTGCCCCACTTCTGTGTGCCGACGTAGACGGGCATGGCGAAATCGTAGATTGGCTCACGGGTATCGCCGGCCACCGTCTCCTGAGTCAGCGGCTCGGCCGCACGGGCCGCCGATTCGTGGATCGCTCCAACCAACACCGTGCCCATCCGCTCGGGACGATGGCTGTGGGCGGCGACCCGCCCCTCGGCGTCGAGCACGATGGCGTAGACCACGTCCGTCTCCCCGGCCACCCGGGCCACGTTCTGCTCGAGGGCCGTGAAGTTGTACAGCAGCAGGGGCCCGTGGGACATGGCGGCCAGGTTCCGGGCCAGCACCTCGCCCCGACGCTCGAATTCCCCGACGATCGCGTGGCGCTGGTGGTTCTCGAACACGACGGTCACCGCGCCCATCAGCAGGGCAATCACCAGCACCGTGGCGCCCAGCAACCGGGCCCGCAGGGAGCGGAACACGAACCGGCCGCTCATCTCAGCGCCCCCGCTCCAACCAGATCTTGCCCAGGGGAATGTAGGGATCTCCCAGCCCGTTCACCTCGACGCTGCGTACGTACGGCTGAAAGAGCCGCTCGTAGGTGTGGTGCAGGATCGGAATGACCGGGACGTCGGCCACCACGAGCTCCTCGGCCTTCCGGTACAGCTCCATCCTCCGGATGATCTCCCGCTCGCCGCGGGCCTGCCCGAGCAGGTCATCGACGACCGGGCTGGCATACCCGAAAAAGTTCTGCGGGCTACGCGAATAGAACAGCTTGAAGAGGAAGTTGTCGGGATCGGGCACGTCGGCGTACCACCCGTGCAGGAACACGGGTAACTTCCCCTCGTCGAGCGATCTGGCGAACGTCGGCCAGTCGGTGACGTACTCGATCGTGGTGGCCACACCGATGGCCGCCCAGTACTTTCGGACTTCCTCGTGCTGCTGGACGATCTCCTGCCGCCGGACACTGGACCAGATCGTGATCGGGCGCAGGCCCCTTCCGCCGGGGTAGCCGGCCGCGGCCAGCAACCTCCGAGCCTTGTCGGGGTCGTAGGAATACCCCTGCAGCCACGGATTGAACCCCTGAGTCCCGGGGGGCAGGACGCCGCGCGCCAGAACATGGCGATTGGCGTACACGTCCTGGATCAGGGCGGCGCGATCGATGGCGTGAATGAGCGCCTGGCGGATGCGCCGATCGTCCAGTGGCTTCAGGCGGGTGTTCAAGCCGTACCACCTGATGCTGATCATCGGCCGCTTGACGTGCACGTGGCTCTTCGAGGCCACAGCGAGCGCGTAATCTCGCGTCGGGGGCGGGGCATCCTCGAGATTGCCCCGCTCGAATTCCTGGTGCATGGCGTCGGCATCGTTGCCGGGGAAGATCCGGAACACGACCGCCGAGAGGCGCGGGGCGCCCTCGAAATGGGCGAGATTGGCGGCCAGCACGATCTCCCGGCCACGCTCCCAGCGGACGAACCGGAACGGTCCACTCCCGACCGGGCGAGTCCCGAAGCCCTCGCCATCTCGCTCGACGACGTCCCGGGGAACGATCTTGGCGTGGCCGACGGCCAGGACCGAGACGAACGGCGTCAAGGCTTCGCTGAGCGAGACCCGGACCGTATGGCGGTCGACGGCCACCAGGCCGGACACATGGCCGGCGCGTCCCGCCCGGAACTCTCGGGCCCCCGCGATGCCGAGGAACAGGTCGGCCGCGCCCGACTTGATCCGGGGATCGAGGAGGCGCGTGAGAGAGAACACCACGTCGTCGGCAGTGACCTCGCGTCCATGGTGGAACGTCGCCCCCTTGCGAAGCACGAAGGTCCACGTCAGCCCGTCGCGCGAGGCCGTCCAGAACTCGGCGAGGGCCGGGGCGATGCTCAGCGTCCGGTCGAACTGGACGAGGCCGTCGAAAATCTGCTGGGAAACGGACCGGCTGTAGATGTCCTTGATCCGGGCGGGATCCAGGGTCGCCGGGTCATGGCCCAGCGGGCGACGATAGACGGTTGACGTGCCCGGATCCGCCGAGCGGTCGTCAGGAGCCCCGACGGCAGGCGCCGGGGTCCACAGCAGAGCAACCAGGAAAAGACCGACGAGGGGCAGGGCTGACAAACCTGCCTCCCGTTCGGCCGGCCGACGAAATGCGATCAAGCCTCTCCCGGGGGCGCTACGTCGGCTGGGCGGGCTAGTCCCCCCCACTGTCGGCGGTGCCGATCGCCTGGAAGAACTGTGTGGAGCTCGAGGACTCGATGACCGGGGCCGCGAGCAGGAACGATGCGAGAACGAGCAGGGCTGCGCAGAGCTTGGCCATAATGCTCTCCTCCTGGTCCGGAAGTGGGGACTCTCCCAGTGAGAGTCGTGTCCAACAGTCGGAGGGGGCAAAGCAACAGCCTGGCCAAGTCTGAGATCATCATGGCCGTCAGAGAAGCGACACCGTTTCGCAGGGTTGCGACACGGGCCCAGACGACGAACCGGCCGGGCCTGACCCCCTACCGTCCAATCCGGACGACACCCCCGTCGAAAACACGCCGAACCTTCTGCCCACCAAGCGCTTTTCACTCCTGCACCGCGGGGGGCCAACGTTGGCCACAGCCTGACCGCTAGGCGAGCCCCTCCGGGCGACGCAGACGCCAGCGGGCGAGTCTGGCCTTCAGTGAGTTGCGGTGGAGGCCGAGGAGGCGGGCGGCCTCGCTCACGTTCCACCGGACACGCGCGAGCATGCGCACCACGATCTGCCGCTCGAACTCCTCGGTGGCCTCGACCAGGGAAAACCCCGACCCGCGGGCGCGCACGTGCTGGTCGGGGACGAGCAGGTCCAGCGGCAGGTCACCGAGCCCGATCAGGGGCCCCTCGGCCAGTCCCACCAGACGCTCGATGACGTTCAGCAGCTCACGCACGTTGCCCGGCCACCGGTACTCCTGGAGCACCGCCAGCGCCTCCGGCAAGAGCCCTTCAATGCGCCGGTTGAACTGCTGACTGAACTGCTGGATGAAGTGTTGGACCAGGAGAGGAATGTCCTCTCGCCGCTCCCGGAGTGGGACCACGGAGATGGGAACGACGTGCAGACGGTAGTAAAGATCCTCCCGGAATCGGCCATCCACGACGGCCTGCTTGAGGTCGACGTTGGTGGCGGCGATGATCCGCGCGTCGAACCGGATCGCGCGGGTGCCGCCCACGCGCTCGAACTCCCGCTCCTGCAGCACGCGGAGCAGCTTGGCCTGCAGCTCGGGCCGGATCAGGCTGACCTCGTCGAGGAAGAGCGTGCCCCCGTGGGCCATCTCGAACCGGCCGATCTTGCGCTGAAAGGCCCCGGTGAACGCCCCCCGCTCGTGGCCGAAGAGCTCGGACTCCACCAGGTTGTCGGCGAGCGCGGCGGGACTGACCGGCACGAAGGGCCGGTCGCGCCGCGGGCCCTGGTGGTGGATGGCCCGGGCGATCAGCTCCTTGCCGGTGCCACTTTCGCCGGTGATGAGCACGGTGGTCGTCGTCCGCGCCACCTGAGCGATGAGGCGATAGAGCCTGTGCATCTCGGGATGTTGACCCACGAGCTCGTTGAAATCGTGCCGCCGGGCCAGCTCCGAGCGCAGGAAGGCCACCTCCCGCTCCAGGGACCGCCGCTCCAGCGCCCGGCGGATCAGCGACAGGAGCTCATCCTCCTCGAAGGGCTTGGTGAGGTAGTCGAAGGCGCCGAGCTTCATGGCGGCCACGGCCGTCCGCACGGTCTTGACGGCCGTGACGAGGATGACCTCGACGCCCTCGTCGAGCGCCTTGATCCGTTCCAGCACTTCGATGCCGTCCATGTCGGGCAGGCGAATATCGAGGAGGACCAGGTCGACCTGACTCGAGCGGAGGACGCCGAGCGCGGTCGGGCCGTCGGGGGCGTCGACGACCTCGTACTCTTCCTCAAGGATGAGCCGGAAGGACTCACGCAACCCCGGGTCGTCGTCGACGACCAGGATGACCTGCCGAATCCCGCGGCCGGGCCCCGGCCCCTCGGCGGCTCGCAACTCGGGCATTCAAGGACTCTACCATCGAGCGGGCGACAGGTGAACCGCCCTCCGGGGCCGTATTGGATTGTCGCCATTGACCGCCCCGGCGTGCCCGCCAAGAATCGAGGCCGTGCACGCTCAAGTGCTCTCCGCCGCGCTCGTTGGCGTCGAGGCCGTGCTCGTCCGGGTCGAGGTCGATGTCGCCAGTGGGCTACCGGCCTTCACGACGGTCGGTCTTCCCGATTCCGCGGTGCGGGAGAGCCGAGAACGGGTGCGCACCGCCATCCGCAACGCCGGGTTCGCCTTCCCGTCGGACCGCATCACCGTCAACCTGGCGCCGGCGGACATCCGAAAGGAGGGCGCGTCATTCGATCTTCCTATCGCGCTGGGCGTCCTGGCGGCCACGGGAGTCTTCAACGGCCAGCGGGAGCCACTCGTCGTCGTCGGCGAGCTGGCCCTCGATGGACACATTCAGCCGGTGCGTGGAGTCCTCGCCGTGGGGCTCGCCTGTCGCCGCCAGCGGGTGGCGACGTTCCTCGTGCCCCTCGCCAACCTCGGCGAGGCCGTCGCGGTGCGTGGCGTACGCGCGCTCGCGGCGGCGACCCTCCGGGAGGCGGTAGACGTCCTCTGCGGCAAAACCATCACCCAGCCCTCAGCCCCGCCGACGCCGCTGGTCGCTGCGGCTGGTGACGACCACGATTTCAACGAGGTCCGGGGCCAGGCCCACGCCAAGCGGGCCCTGGAGATCGCGGCCGCCGGTGGCCACAACCTGCTGCTGGTGGGCCCACCCGGGGCCGGCAAGACGATGCTGGCCCGGCGGCTGACGGGGATCCTGCCTCCGCTCGGCGAGGACGAGGTGCTGGAGATCTCGACGATCTGGAGCGTGGCCGGCCTCTTGCCGGCAGGGAGCGGCTTGATGAGGGTGCGGCCGTTTCGGGCGCCGCATCACACCACCTCGGTCTCGGGCCTGATCGGGGGTGGCAGCCCGCCGCACCCCGGCGAGGTGACCCTCGCCCATCGGGGCGTCCTCTTCCTGGACGAGTTGCCCGAGTTCCAGCAGCACGTCCTCGAATCGCTGCGTCAGCCGCTGGAGGACGGCCGCGTCGCGATCGCGCGGGCCGCCGGCGTCGGGAACTTCCCGGCCCGCTTCCAGCTGGTGGCCGCAGCCAACCCCTGCCGGCGCGGCTGTCCATCGCTCGACCGCTGCCTATGCACCCCGGCCGAGCGGGGCCGCTATCTCGGCCGCCTCTCCCGACCCCTGCTGGACCGCGTCGACCTTCACGTCGAGCTGCCCGCGCTCGACGCGGACGAGCTTCGGGCCACCACCGCTTCCGAAGACTCCCAGACAATCCGCACACGCGTGGCCTGCGCCCGAGTCCGCCAGCGGGAACGCCTGCGGGGAACGGCGTTCCGCATCAACGCCGAGATGACACCGCAGCAGGTGCGCGGCTGGTGCCGGATACCCCGAGAAGGCGAGCAGCTCCTGGCGGCAGCAGCAGCGCGCCTGGGGCTCTCGGCCCGTGGCCACGACCGCCTGCTGAAGATCGCCCGCACGATCGCCGACCTGGAAGCAGCCGAGATGATCACGGTCGAACACCTGGCCGAGGCGATCGGGTATCGGGGCCTCGACCGTCAGTGGCGGGGGTGAGGCGACTCCCCCCGACGTTGCCCGCACCGCGGAACAGCTCCGCGACGCGGGCCCGCCTGCGAGCATTACATCACCCAGCGAGTCGTCGAGACCGAGCGAGCGAACTCGAGCCGCGGAAAGCTAGAAGGGCCGGCCCTGGGGCGGCAGATTGGTGTACACCACGGTCCCGTTGCGGTCGATGGTGCGAAACGTGGACCGCGGGAGCGTGGTCGCCGCGCCACCGTAGAGGTCGAGCACGCGACTCA
>JBOHPM010000182.1:0-6361 GCA_050731715.1 Candidatus Rokuibacteriota bacterium | reverse complement strand
ATGATCGCGTCGGCCCGAATTCGTGTCCGCTACAAGGACACGGACTGCATGAAGGTAGTGTACTACGGCAACTACCTCACCTATTTCGAGGTGGGCCGTGTCGAATACCTCCGGCAGGCCGGCCTGGCTATGTCCGAGGTCGACCGCAAGATCCACATGCCGGTCGTCGAGACGCTGGTGCGCTACGTGCGGCCGGCCCGCCTCGACGATCTGCTCGAGGTCCGGTGCTGGGTGAGCGAGCGTAAGCGTGCCTCCTTTCGGTTCGGCTACGATCTCCGCCACGATTCGGGCGAGCCGGTGGCCACCGGCTACACCCTGCACGCCTGCTGGGACCCCGACACCAGTCGCATGATCGCCGTTCCGCCCTGGCTGCAGGCGCTCATGCCGGTGATTGACGGCCCGGCGGCGCGTGTATAATGTGCCGGTTGACCGGCCAGGCATGATCGAGGTCCAGAGCCTTACAAAGCACTACGGCCCCGTCGCCGCCATCCGCGAGGTGTCGTTCGCGGTCGCGTCCGGCGAGATCGTGGGATTCCTCGGCCCAAACGGGGCGGGGAAATCCACGACGATGCGGATCCTCGCCTGCTTCATGCCCGCCTCCAGCGGCACGGCCCGGGTGGCCGGCTACGACGTCTTCCGGGAATCGCTGGAGGTGCGCAAGCGCATCGGCTACCTCCCGGAGAGCGTGCCCCTCTACTCGGACATGCGCGTGGCGGCGTATCTGGACTTCGTGGCCGAGGTCAAGGGCGTCGGCCGCTCCGAGCGACGGCGCCGGGTGGCCGAGGCCATGGAGCGCTGCCTCATCGGCGATCAGCAGAACCGTCTGATCGGGAGGCTCTCCAAGGGCTACCGCCAGCGCGTGGGCCTGGCCCAGGCCATCATCAGCGACCCCCAGGTCCTCATCCTCGACGAGCCCACCATCGGCCTCGATCCCAAGCAGATCACCGAGATCCGGGCCCTGATCAAGTCGTTCGCCGGCGATCACACGGTGATCCTGTCCACCCACATCCTGCCCGAGGTCTCGATGGTGTGCAGCGGGGTCATCATCATCAACAAGGGCGCCATCGTGGCCCAGGGCCCCATCGACACGCTGGTGGCGCAGTTCTTCCCCACCTTTCGCGTGGAGGTCGAGATCGCCGGGCCGCCCGTCGCCGTGAAGGACGGGATGCGGCGTATTCCCGGCGTCGTCGACGTGCGCGAGCAAGGCCTGGTCGACGGGCGGGTGAGCTACGTGGTGGAATCGGCCCGGGGGCGGGACGTCCGGAGCGAGATCTTCCAGCTGGCCGCCCAGCAGAAGTGGTCGCTCCACGAGCTGCGCCGGGTGGGCATGACGCTGGAGGAGGTGTTCATCCGCGTGGTGGCCGGCGAGGAAGCCGTCGATGAGACGCCCCCGCCCGGAGGGCCGGCGTGAGGGTGTGGCCGATCTTCAAGAAGGAGATGCGGCTCTACTTCAGCTCGCCCATCGCCTGGGTGATCCTGACCATCTTCACGCTCATCACCGGGTACTTCTTCTACTCGATCTTCGCCTATTACACGCTGGCGTCCATGCAGTCCATGATGAACCCGATGATGGCCCGGGAGATGAACGTCACCGACAACGTGCTGCGCCCCCTGTTCTCGAACATCAGCGTCATCCTCCTCCTGCTCATGCCGCTGCTGACAATGCGCCTGTTCGCCGAGGAGCGGCGGTCGGGGACGATCGAGCTGCTGCTGACCTACCCGGTCCGAGACGGCGCCGTGCTGCTGGGCAAGTACCTGGCCGCCCTGGCCATGTACGGGGTGATGCTGGTGGCGACGCTGGTCTACCCGGCCCTGGTGCTGTACTTCGCGCGGGTGGAATGGGGTGTGCTGGCCACCGGCTACCTGGGGCTGCTGCTCATGGGAGCCACGTTCCTGGCCGTCGGGCTCTTCGCGTCCTCCCTGACCGAGAACCAGATCGTGGCCTCCATCATCACCTTCGGGGTGCTCTTGATCTTCTGGGTGATCGGCTGGTCGTCAGACTATGCCGGCGGGGGGTGGGGCCGGATCCTCTCCCACATCTCGCTCCTCGAGCACTTCGACAGCTTTGCCAAGGGCGTCCTCGACACCAAGGACATCCTCTACTACGTCAACTTCACGCTCCTGGCGCTCTTCCTGACCCTGCGCTCGCTGGAAGCCCGGCGCTGGAAGGGCTAGGTCGATGAAACGCCTCCTCGACTGGGCGGGCTACGTCGGCCTCGCCGGGCTGGCCGCGCTGGCCATCCTGAACTGGACGCGCTCGCCGCTGCTGACCGGGCCCCGCGGGCCGTGGCTCTGGTGGGGGCTGCTCATCGTCAGCGTCGTGCTCGTGCTGGCCTCCGCGTTCGTGCACCTGGGGGATCTGCGGCTGGCCTTCCGGGGCCGGACGGCCCGTTACGGTGTAAACACGGCGGTGATGGTGGTCCTGCTGCTCGGCATCACGGTGCTGGTGCAGGTGCTGTCCTACCGCCACAACGCGCGCCAGGATCTCACCGAGACCCGGCGTCACAGCCTGTCCGCCCAGACCGTCGAAATCCTCAAGGCCCTGAAGACTGACGTCAACGCCGTCGCCTTCTTCCGGAGCGACCAGCCGGGCAAGCGCGTGGCCGAGGATCTCTTCAAGCAGTACGAACGGCATGGCGGCAGCCGGTTCACCTGGCGCGTCGTCGATCCCGACCGCGAGCCCGGGCTGGCCCGGCGCTACGCGGTGGAGTCCTACGGCACGATCGTGCTGGAGACCAAAGAGCGCTCGGAGAAGGTCACGGACGCCGAGGAGGAGAAGCTCACCAACGGCCTGGTCAAGCTCACCCGCGAGGGCAAGCGCGTCGTCTACGTCCTGCAAGGCCACGGCGAGCGCGAGCTGGGCAACACCGATCGCCCCGGGTTCAGCGAGGCCAAGACGGCCATGGAGCGCGCGAACTACGAGGTGAAGCCGCTCGTGCTGGCCCGCCAGGACACGGTCCCGGACGACGCGGCGGTAATCGTCCTGCCCGGGCCACGGACCGAGCTGCTTCCGCCCGAGCTGGACGCGCTCGACAAGTACCTCGGGGGCAACGGCAAGGTGCTGGCCATGCTGGACCCGGGGATCGTGGGTGGCGTGCAGGTGGAGGGCCTCAAGCGCCTGCTGGCCCGTTACGGCTTCGAGCTGGGCGACAATCTGATCATCGAGCTCAACCCGATGGGCCGCCTGTTCGGCATCGGGCCCGAGGTGCCGATCGTCCAGCAGTACGAGACGCACCCCATCACCCGAGACCTGGCCGGCATCACCACCCTGTTTCCCGTCGCCCGCAGCGTGGGCAGCGCCAAGACGCCACCGGGCGGTGTCAACGTGCAGCCGCTGGCCCGCACCAGCCCGGAGAGCTGGGGCGAGACCGACCGCGCCTCGCTGCAGGCCGGGCAGGTCAAGCCCGATCCCTCTGACCCCAAGGGTCCGTTGAGCGTGGTCGCGGTCGCCACCAAGGACAAGGCCCGGGTCGTCGTCGTGGGCACCTCCAACCTGGCGGCCAACCAGTTCCTGAACCTGCAGGGGAACCGTGATTTCTTCCTCAACACGGTATCGTGGCTGGCCGAGCAGGAAGATCTCATCTCCATCCGGCCGAAGGACAGCAAGCAGAGCCCCATCTTCCTGACGTCCCAGCAGGCCCAGATGGTGTTCCTCCTGCCCGTGGTCGTCGTTCCCGGTCTCGTCCTGGTGGGGGGTGTGCTGACCTTCATCCGGCGCCGCGCCGACAAGTAGCCGTGATTGTCGTCGGCAGCCTCCCCGGCTAGACCGATGCGCTGGCAGACCACGCTCGTTCTGGCCGTGCTCCTCGCCGCCCTCGCCGTCTTCTACTACGTGTGGGACGTGCGGCTGGCTCCCGAGCGAGAAAAGGTGGCGGAGCGCAAAGGCCGCGTGCTCACGGTCGAGCCGGGCGACGTCAAGGAAATGGTGCTGCGGCGAGGCGCCGAGACGGTCCGCCTGCGCCGCGAGAGCGACGGCTGGGAGATCGTGGAGCCGGTGACGGGCCGCGGCGACCGCGGGAGCATCGACGAGGTCGTGACGTCGGTGGCCACGGCCAAGATGGACCGCGAGATCGCGGAGAAGCCGGAGTCGCTGGCGGAGTTCGGCCTTGACAAGCCGGCGGCCGAGGCCACGCTGATCGACAAGGACGGCAAAGAGCTCGTCCTGCGCCTGGGGGCCAAGAGTCCCACCGGCGTCTGGGTCTACGCCCAGGAGGGCGGCCGGCCCAACGTCGTCGTCGTGTCGGACGGTGTGCTGCGAGACGTGACGCGCCCGGTCAGTGACTTTCGCAGCAAGACGATCCTGGCCTTCGACCGCAAGGAGGTCGCCGGGCTCGAGGTGGTCCTGCCCGAGGAGACGCTGGCCCTGGAGCGGGGCGATGACGCGCAGTGGAAGGTCACGCGGCCCCGTCAGCTGCGGGCCGACCCCGAGGCCGTCTCCGACTTCTTCGACAAGCTGACCAGTGCGCGGGTCAAGGAGTTCGTCGCTGACGCGCCGCCCTCGCTCGAGCCCTACGGGCTGGCCCGCCCCGTACGGGTGGCCCTCCACGTCGGCCGCGACAAGGACCGCGCGACCCGGGCCCTGCTGCTGGGCCGGCGGGACGACAAGAAGAAGGGTGTCTATGCGCTGCGTCCCGGCGAGACCAGCGTGCTGCTGCTGCCCGAGGAGGTGTGGACGGCGTTGCCCAAGACCACGGCGGCCATTCGCGACAAGACCGTTGTCGACTTCGAGCGCGAGCAGGTCACCGGGCTGGAGGTGGAGAGCCCGCGCGGATCGGTGACGCTGACCCGGGAAGGTGACCGCTGGGCGATCACCCGGCCCCAGGCGCTGCCCGCCGACCAGGTGGAGGCGGGCGCCGTGCTCATGAGCCTCCGGAACATGCGCGCCCGGGCGTTTCTCGCCGAGGACGCCTCGGCCGGGCGCCGTTACCTCGAGCGGCCGGCGGTCCGGGCGAACGTGATCTTGAAGTCGGGCCCGCCGCTCACTGTGCTGCTCGCCCCGGCGCCCGAGAAGCGGGACGGCCGTCCCATGGCCTATGCGGCGGTGGCGGGCCGGGGCCCCGTGGTCCTCGTGGACGGCAGCGTGGTGACCGAGGTCGGGCGCCCGCTGAGCGAGCTGCGCGACCGCACGCTCATCGCCGGGCTCGACCCCAAGGACGTCAAGCGCATTCAGATTCGCCGCGGCGACGCCACCGTTCTGCTCGAGCGCACGGCCGACACGCAGTGGCGCTTTCTCGAGGGAGCCAAGGGGGAGGCCAAAGGCAGCAAGGTGGACGACCTCCTCTATGCGCTGCGCGGGCTGAAGTGGAAGGAGATCGTGGCGGCGCGGGCCGAGGATCCGGATCGATTCGGGCTGGCGGTCGGGGTCGCCGAGGTCAAGCTCTATCGGGCTGACGGCACGACGGTGGAGACGGTGCTCATCGGCAAGTCCGACGGCGAGCGCCTGTACGTCAAGGCCGGCAGCACGCCGGCCGTGTATGCCATCGACGGCAAGCTGCTGTCGCTCCCGAAGATCCCGGACGAATTACAGAACTAGTCCGGCGTCACCTGGCGCCCTCCCGGAGCCCGCGCTACCATCGGGGACATGGCCGAACCTGCGATCTACCTCAAGCAGCTGGAGCTGGGGCCGATGGAGAACTTCGTCTACCTCATCGGCGATCCCCACACGCGCGATTGCGTCGTGGTGGATCCGGCCTGGGAGATCGATACCATCGTCGATACGGCCCGCGCCGATGGCTTCACCATCCGGGGCGCGCTGGTCACCCACACGCACCAGGACCACGTGGGCGGAAGTTTAGAGTCGTGGGGGATGCCGGGCCGGATCCCCGGTGTCGAGGAGCTCCTCACCCGGGTGCCGGCCAAGGTCTACGTGCACAAGACGGAGCGTGAGTTCCTGGGCGGCCTGGGTTCCGAGCTGGCTGCGGTCGACAATCACGACACGCTCCAGGTCGGACGGCTCACGGTGCGCTTTCTGCACACGCCCGGCCACACGCCTGGCTCGCAGTGCTTCCTGGTCGACGAAAGGCTCATCTCGGGTGACACGCTCTTCATCGGCTCCTGCGGTCGCACCGATCTGCCCGGCAGCGACCCGTCCGAGATGTACTACTCGCTCACCCAGCGGCTGGGTGCGCTGCCGGACGAGACCGTGCTCCTGCCCGGCCACAACTACGGCGGCGCCTTCTCCTCCATCGGCCGGGAGAAGCGCCAGAACCCCTTCCTGCGCTTCGCGTCGCTCGGGGACTTTCTCCGAGCGATGGGAAGCGGAGGCCGAGCCCCCTCCGGCTAATCCACACGAAGCACCTGCCCCGTGATGTGGCGGGGGCAGGTCGCGAAGAACCGCACCGCGGCCGCGACGTCCTCGGGG
>JBOHPM010000181.1:0-6424 GCA_050731715.1 Candidatus Rokuibacteriota bacterium | reverse complement strand
GAAATGTTGGACAAGGCGGTTGAGCGCGTGCAGACCCTGACCATGCCGAACGTGACCCTGAAGGTCATGGACGCCACGGCGATGGACTTCGGCGACGACGAGTTCGACAAGGTCCTGGCCACCTACACGATCTCGGCGGTGCCGGATCCGGTGGCCGTGCTGCAACAGATGCGTCGGGTGGTCCGGGCCAACGGTACGATCGTGATCCTCAACCACTTCCGGAGCGAGAGCCGGGTGGTGGGACGCTGCGAGGATCTGGTGGCGCCGCTGTGCACGCGCCTGGGCTGGAAGTCCAACCTCTCCCTGCGCCCGCTGCTGGCCCAGGTCGGGCTCACGCCCGAGCTGGTGGCGAAGGTGAACATGTTCAACGGGTGGCGCCTCGTGAAGTGCGTCAACCGCAAGTAACGCCGCTCCTCTCGCTCCTCCTCGCGCTCCTGCTTGTCGGACCGGTGGCCTTGGGAGTCGCCCGCCTGCTCAGCGGGGCCGCCTTCCTCGTAGAATTCCTGACCGGCGGCCGCGTCCCGGCGCTGAGCGCCGTCACCGCCCCGGCCCGCCGCCAGCCAATGCCCACCGCCGGCCCCGCTGTCGACCGCTACCGGGCTCCCGGGCTGCTCTCGCCGGTGCCAGCGGTGCTGGTCCACGGCTTCGCGCCCGACGGCAAGGATGACGCGCGCCTCGGCCAGGCGGCTCGGCTCCTGGCCCGGGCCGGCTTCGACGTCGCCGTCCCCAGCCTCCCCGGCCTCATGCAGGGGCGATTGCGGCCCCCGGACGTGCGCCCCGTCGTCGACGCCGGCGCCGCGCTCGCGCGAGACCGCGGCCAAGCCGTGATCCTGATCGGCGTGAGTGTCGGGGCCGGGCCCGCGCTGCTCGCCGCCGCCGAGCCACGGCTGCGCGGCGCGGTGACGGCCGTGGCGAGCCTGGGGGGCTACGCCTCGGCCACCGAGCTGGTGCGCTACTTTCTCACCGGCCACTACCGCTGGGGCGAGGCCCGCGGCCACGTCGAGCACGACATCGAGCTCGTCCGCCACTTCGTGTCGGCGAATACCGACCTCCTCGACGAGCGCACGCGCGCCGCGCTCCTGTCGGGTGACCGGGCCCGCGTGGACGAGGCGCTGGCGGCGCCGCCCCCGACCCTGCGCGGCGTGCTGGAGGCGCTCTCGCCCGAGCGCGTGGCGGCCGACATCTCCGCCCGGCTCCTGCTGATCCACGGGCGCGGCGACCGCGCGGTGCCCTACACCGAGACGCTACGGCTCGCCGCCGCGCGCCCGGACCGGACGACGGTCCTGCTCGTCGGGCTCTTCGACCACGTGGAAGGCCTCGGCGGGCGCGTCGGGCTCACGGCGCTCACCGAGCTGCTGGCCTTGTGGATGCAGATGTACGCGCTGCTCGCGATGGGAGAAGGCTAGCCTATGGAACAGATCATCGCGGTGCTCGGGGCGCTGCTGATCCTCGCCGCCTACCTCGGCCATCAGCGAGGCGTGCTGAGCCGCGCGCACGCGGCCTACCACTGGATGAATCTCGTGGGGGCCCTTGTGCTCACCGTGGTGGCGTACCGGGCCGAGCAGTGGGGGTTCGTCCTGCTCGAGGGCGCGTGGGCGGCCATCAGCGTGCCGCCCTTGCTGCGGAGGACGCGCGAGCCGGGCTAGCGGGAGCTCGGTCGGCGCGCCAGCACGAGCAGCAGGCCGCCCACGCCGGTGGCCGCCACCGCGAACAGAAGCCGGACGGGGTAGCTGGTGGGCTCGCCGCCGAGCAGCCCGACGTTGACCAGGCGCTCGAGCCCGAGCCCGATGAGCACGAATCCGGCGACCGCCCACGGTGTCATGAACCACGATGATAGGGCGAGCTCCAGCCGGAGACGGCATTCTTTCTGCAGCCCGCCGCCCGGCCTCATAGCGACACGCTCCGGCCCTCGGCATTGCCCGGGCGCTTCATCCCCCAGGCGGTGAGCTTGGCCAGCACGGTGTTGCGGTGGACACCCAGGAGCCGCGCCCCCCGGCTCACGTTCCAGCCCACCCGCTCCAGCACCCGCAGCACGTACTGCCGCTCGAACTGCTCGCAGGCCTCCCGCAGCAGCAGGCCTGTGTCCTCGGTCAGGCGGGCGCCCGTCTCGGGCAGGGCCACGTCCAGCGGGATGTCTTGCAGATGCAGCACCGGCTGCCCCGCCAGCACCACCGCCCGATGGATGACGTTCTCCAGCTCGCGCACGTTGCCCGGCCAGTCGTAGCGCATCAGGACGTCGAGCGCCCCCGCCGACACCCCGCGCATCTCCCGGCGACACTCGCGCGCGATCTTGCGCACGAAGTGCTCGACCAGCAGGGGGATGTCCTCCCGCCGCTCCCGCAGGGCCGACAGGTGGACGGGCACCACGTTGAGCCGGTAGAAGAGGTCCTCGCGAAAGGCCCGCTCCCGCACGGCCTGGCGGAGATTCACGTTGGTGGCCGCCAGCACCCGCACGTCCACCGGCACCGGCCGCAGGCCCCCCACCCGCTCGACCTCCCGCTCCTGGAGCACCCGCAGCAGCTTGGTCTGCAGATCGAGCCGCAGAGAGCCGATCTCGTCGAGGAACACCGTGCCCCCGTGGGCCAGCTCGAACTTCCCCAGCTTGCGCGCGTGGGCGCCGGTGAAGGCGCCTTTCTCGTGGCCGAAGAGCTCCGATTCCAGCAGCGTGTCGGGAATGGCGGCCACGTTGAGGGCCACGAAGGGCTGGTCTCGGCGCAGGCTCCGCCGGTGGATGGCCCTCGCCACCAGCTCCTTGCCGGTTCCGCTCTCGCCGGTGATCAGCACCGTGGCCGGCGTCTCGGCGATCCGGGTGATCAGTTGATAGATGCGGATCATCTCCGGGTGACGTCCGATCATCCCTTCGAACCCGACCGACTCCACGCCCGTGGGCGTCAGCGCCGAGCGCAAGCACAGCACCTCGCGCTCCAGCGCCCGCTTTTCCAGGGCCCGGCGCACGAGCAGGAGGATGTCGTCCACATCGAACGGCTTGACCAGGTAGTCGTAGGCGCCTAGCCGCATGGCTTCGACGGCGGTGCGCACGTCGTGCACGGCGGTGGCCAGGACGACGATGATGGTGGGATCGAAGGCCTTGACCCGCGGTAGTAGCTCGATCCCCGGCTCGCCGGGCATCCGCTGATCGAGCATGACGAGGTCGACCTCGTGCGTCTTCAGCAACTCTAGCGCGGCGGCGCCGTGCTCGGCTTCCAGGACGTCGCAGGTCTCCTCGAGGATGGCCCGGACGGAGGCCCGCACCCCGTCTTCGTCGTCCACGACGAGGACCGTGCCCCGTCGCCCGACGGCATCGCGAGAATCGACGACCGGCATCGTCATGTCCGCTCCCGAGCCCGCATGCTGACCGTCCGAGGGTTCTCGATCAGCGCGTCGCCGTCAAGATGTATCGATCGATAGACACCCTCCCGCGCTCTGGGGGCGCCGATCCTGCCAGATCACGACAGTCGGCGCAACCCCGCGAGCGCGTTCGAGCGCGGGTTCGGAGGGGCGGCTAGACCGTCTGGAGAATCTCCGTCGCGGGCAACTCGGGGGCCAGGATGGTCCGCCAGTCGGCGTCCCGGGACACCACGCCTTCGGCGGCGCGAAGCGAGTAGTACGTCGGCTTGATGCCGCGGGGCGTGCCGCCGTCCTGGACTGTCTTCACCGCCTGCAGGAGCAGCCGGCGCGCCTGGATGATGGCCTTGTCGGCCGGCCCCAGGTGCTCCTGGCTGCGGTCGACGACGGGCCCCATGCTCTCCTGGACCGCGCGGTCCTGCGCGTTGACGCCGTCGATGCCGGTGAAGGTCTCGGTCTTCTGGACCCGCCGATCGAGCATGTAGTTGTTCTGGCGATTGCGGTGGCTGCGGAAGGTCGTCTGATCGACGTCGAGCGGGCCGTTGCCCAGCCGGCGCTCGAGCCGATCCTCCTCGCTCAGGGCCTCGCCGAGGGCGCTGTACTCCCAGTTGTAGACCATGGTGTTACCGTCGTCCATCGGCACCCAGATGTGGCCGGCCACCGAGCAGGAATCGCTCACCGTCCGCGAGGGACGGATCTGGTGGAAGGGCAGGATGAAGTGGTAGGTGCGGATGTACACCTCGGCCTGATCGTAGGGCCGGATGCCGGCGTACTGGTAGCCGTAATCTGTCAGATCGACCACGATGGAGGGCGCCCGGCTGGCCACGAACGGGTGGGTCGGCTTGAACCCGGGCCGCCGGGAGTTGAGGGCGATGGTCCGGTGCAGGATCGGGGCGTGCGAGGTGTCGATGCCCCCTTCCACCCCTTGCAACCAGTTGCTCTCCTGGATGACCTTCGACACGTGGCGCTCGGCCGCCGGCACCTGCGTCCAGGCGAAGCTCGGCAGGGGCGGCTCCAGGCCCGCCGGGCCCAGATAGGCCCAGATGATGCCGCCCACTTCCACCGTGGGGTACGACGTGGTGCGGATCTTGTGCTTGAAGCTTAGCTCGTCGGGCTCGTTCATCATGTCGACGCAGCGGCCCTCGACGTCGAACTTCCATCCGTGGTAGACGCAGCGCAGGCCGCACTCCTCGTTGCGACCCAGGAACAGCGAGGCCCGGCGATGGGGACAGAGCTCGGCGAGGAGCCCGACCCGACCGGTGGTGTCGCGAAAGGCCACCAGGCCCTCGCCCAGAAGCTTGACTCGCACGGGAGGACAATCGGGCTCCGGCAGCTCCCAGGCCAGCAGGGCTGGAATCCAGTATCGCCGCATGGTTGTGCCCATCGGGGTGCCCGGGTGGACACGGGTCAACAGCTCGTTGTCCTCACGTGAGAGCATGGCCACGCCTCCTGACTCGTCGGCCGAAACCTGTGTCAGCAAGGTACGCCAGCGGGAGGGAAAACGCCAGATCCACAAGGAGGGGCGCGAATGCCCGCGGTCTTCGTCCACCGCTCGTTCGCGCTCCTGTGGTCTGCGCGCGTACTGTCCACCCTGGCCTTCCACGTGCAGGCCGTGGCCGTGGGCTGGCAGCTCTACGAATTGACGGGCAGCGCGCTCGATCTCGGCCTGGTCGGCCTCGTGCAGTTCGTGCCCATGGTCCTCCTGGCCCTGGCAGCCGGGCAGGCGGCCGACCGCTACGATCGCCGCGGCATCGTGATCGTCTGCCAGCTCGTGAAGGCGGCCGCGGCCGTCACGCTGGCCCTCGGCACCGGGGGCGGCTGGCTGGGACGGGAGAGCATCCTCGCCACCATGGCCCTGGTGGGAGCGGCGCGCATGTTCGAGACTCCCACGCTGGCGGCCCTGGTGTCCGACGTCGTCCCGCGACCGCTCATCCCGCCCGCGGCCGCCTGGTCCATCTCCGCCAATCAGACGGCCCGCATCGTGGGGCCCGCGCTCGGCGGTGTCCTGTACGGATTCAGCCCGACGGTCACCTACGTCGTCATCGCTGCGCTGGTGATCCTGGCCGCCCTGGGCGCGGCGCTGATCCGCGGCCGGCGGGTGGCCGGGGAGCGCGAGCCCGTCACCCTGGAGACGGTGCTCTCCGGGGTCGCCTTCATCCGCCACCGGCCGGTCCTGCTCGGCACGATGTCGCTCGACCTCTTCGCCGTCCTGCTGGGTGGCGCCACGGCGCTGCTGCCCATCTTCGCCCGCGACATCCTGAGCACGGGCCCCGTGGGCCTGGGCCTGCTGCGCGCGGCGCCGGCCGTGGGCGCGCTGGCCATGTCGGTCCTAATGGCCCGGCATCCGCTCCAGCGCCGGATAGGACGCGCGCTGTTCCGGGCGGTCGTGGTCTTCGGCGCGGCGACCGTAGCGTTCGGCCTCTCCACCAACCTGGTCCTCTCGCTCGTGGCGCTCACCGTCCTGGGGGCTTCGGACGTGGTCAGCGTGGTCATCCGCTTCTCCCTGGTGCAGATCCGCACGCCCGACGTCATGCGCGGGCGGGTGAGCGCGGTGCACTCGCTCTTCACCGGGACGTCGAACCAGCTCGGCGAGTTCGAGTCGGGCCTGGCCGCGGCGCTCTTCGGCCCCGTGCCGGCCGTGCTCATCGGCGGGCTCGGGACGATCGCCGTCGCGGCCCTGTGGATGCGGCTCTTCCCCGAGCTGCGCCGGATCCACACGTACGAGGAGTGAAAGGCCACGCTTGCCAAGCGTCGCGGGCGGGCCCAAGCTGGTGCGGTGGTCCGGCCCGTTCCCGCGTCCGGGCGGTCGCTGCGGCGATACTCCGTCCTGGGTGGCGTCGCCCGCTGGCCCATCGTCTGGCTGAGCGGTACGCTCGCCCTCGGTACGGCCGCGCTCGGTGCCGATCTCCTGGTGATCGTCCTCGTCCTCGGGCTCGTCGCGTATCGCGCCGTGGGCAGCGTGATGGTCGAGCTCTCGCCGCGGGGGCTCACGCGGGGCCTCGTCGTCCAGGGTCGATTCCTCGGTCGAACGACGGTGATGGCGTGGCACGCGGTGGCCAGCGTGCATTCGGACTGGAGG
>JBOHPM010000180.1:0-6442 GCA_050731715.1 Candidatus Rokuibacteriota bacterium | reverse complement strand
GTGATCGGCCGGCCGCTGCCCAAGGTCGATGCCTGGGCCAAGGTCACCGGCGACACCAAGTACGCGGACGACCTCGTCCTGCCGCGTATGGCGTATGCGAAGCTCCTGCGCAGCCCGCACCCGCACGCTCGTATCAGAGGCATCGACACCACGCGCGCGAAGGCCCTGCCCGGGGTCTACGCCGTGATCACCGGCTGGGACCTGCCCCCGGTCAAATTCGGGATCCTGCCCGTCTCCCAGGACGAGGAGGCGCTCTGCCGGGACAAGGTCCGGATGGTGGGCGACGCTGTGGCCGCCGTGGCCGCCGTCGACGAGGAGACCGCGGAGCGGGCCACCGAGCTCATCGAGGTCGACTACGAGCTGCTGCCGGCCTTGATGTCGATCGAGCAATCCCTGGCCCACCCCGAGGTGCGCATCCACGAGTACGGGGACGGGCCCAATGTCCACAAGATCGTCGGGCTGCAGTTCGGCGACGTGGACGCGGCCCTGGCCCAGGCCGACCTGGTCCGCGAGGACGTGTTCTTCTACGAGGGCAACACCCACCTGCCGATGGAGCAGCACGCGGCGGTCGCCCAGTGGGGCGCCGATGGCAAGCTCACGCTGTGGTCGTCGACCCAGACGCCGCACTACGTCCACCGGCTGCTGGCCACGATCCTCGACGTGCCCGCCGCCCACATCCGGGTGATCGCCGCACCCGTCGGGGGCGGCTTCGGAGGCAAGCTGGATCCGTTCGCGCACGAAATCGCCACCTGCAAGCTGTCCCAGCTCACCGGCCGGCCCGTCAAGATCACGCTCACCCGAGAGGAAGTCTTTTACGTCCACCGGGGCCGGCACCCGGTGCTCATGTGGATGAAAACCGGGTTCACCAGGGACGGAGACATCACCGGCTGCCACCTCAAGACCTGGCTCGACGGTGGCGCCTATGGCTCTTACGGCGTGGCTTCCGTCTTCTACACCGGCGTCGTCAACCCGGTCACCTACAAGATCCCGGTCTATCGATTCGAGGGCGCGCGCATCTTCACCAACAAACCGCCCTGCGGCCCCAAGCGGGGCCACGGCACGCCCCAGCCGCGCTTCGCGCTGGAATGCCAGCTCGACAAGGCCGCCGAGCAGCTCGGGCTCGATCCCGCCGACATGCGCCGCCGCATCGTGGCCGACCCGTTCACCAAGACGGCCAACCACCTCACCATCACCACCATCGGCCTCGGGGAGTGCATCGACAAGGTCGTCGACGCCTCCGGCTGGCGCCAGAAGTGGCGCGGCTGGAACGGCGGTCGCAGCTCGCGTAACTGGGGAGGTTTGGAGGGGGCCGCGCTTGCCCCCGCCAACAATAAATCGGGCATCGGTGCTGCCGGCGCTCGGAAGCGTGGTATCGGAATGGCCTGCTCGGCCTACATGACCGGTGCCGGGACGGCCATCTACTGGAACAGCATGCCCCACTCGGGCGTGGTTCTTCGCGCTGACCGCAGCGGCGGCGTGGCCATTCTGTGCGGGGCCACCGACATCGGCCAGGGCTCGGACTCCCTCCTCGCCTATCTCCCGGCCGAGATCCTCGGCCTGGAGCCCAAAGACATTCACGTGCATCCGGCCGACACCGCGCTGACGCCCGTCGATCTCGGCTCCTACTCCTCGCGGGTGACGCTGATGTGCGGCATGGCGGCGATCCAGGCGGCCGAGCGGCTCAAAGCCGCGATCGGCGACGCGGTCGCCACGAAGCTGGGCGTGACCCGCGAAGAGCTCGTCTTCCGCGAGCGCAAGGTTGGCGTGCCCGACGACTGGGACAGGGCTCTCCCCTTCGCCCGGGCCGTCGAGCTCGGCGAGGCCAGGCACGGCGTGCTGGCCTTCCCCGGCTCCTATGCCCCGCCGCGACGGGCCGGCAAGTATAAAGGGGGCGGCGTCGGGCCGTCGCCCTGTTACTCGTACTCGGCCTGCGTCGTCGAGCTCACCGTCGACGAGGACACCGGGGAGATCGCGCTGCACGATGTGTGGATCGCCCACGACATCGGCCGGGCCCTGAACCCGCTGCTCGTTGAAGGCCAGGTGGAGGGCTCGGTCTACATGGGCATCGGCGAAGCGCTCATGGAGGCGCAGATCTTCCGCAAGGGCCTGCACAAGCAGCCGTCGATGCTCGAGTACAAGAGTCCCACCACGCTGGAGACTCCCGAGATCCACACGATCCTGGTCGACACCGACGACCCCGAAGGCCCGTTCGGCGCCAAGGAGGCCGGCCAGGGCCCGCTGCTGCCGGTGATCCCGGCCATCGTCAATGCCGTGTACGACGCCATCGGGGTCCGCATCGACGAGATCCCCGTGGAGCCGGAGAAGGTCCTCAAGGGCCTCGAGCTCAAGCGGAAGGGCCAGACGCCCAGGGTCGGGCCGGAGCGCATCCCGCGCTTCACCTTCAAGGAGCCCATCGTCGTGGAGTCGGCCTTCGGCCAGCCCGCCGACGCCGTCGTGGAAAGGCCATTCGCGGGATGAAGCGCCGCCACGCCGCACCTGGAGCGGCCCACCCACGGAGCGAGCCGGCCTCGCGGACCCCGCTACAATGATGCGGCTACCGCCGTTCACGTACGTGGCGCCGCGTACGGCCAGCGAGGCGGCGCGGCTCTTGGCCGAGCACGGACCGGCGGCGATGCTCGTGGCCGGCGGCACCGATCTCTATCCCAACATGAAGCGGCGGCAGTTCGAGCCCCGCGTGCTGGTCGCGCTGGGCGGGATCCGTGAGCTTCGCGGTGTGTCGGGGAGCGCCCGGGACGGAATCCGCCTCGGTCCCACGACGACGCTGACCGCTGTATCGCGCCATCACGAGATCGCGCGTCACTACCCGGCGCTGGCCACCGCGGCCGGCCTCGTCTCCTCGCCCCAGCTCCGGAACGTGGGCACGATCGGCGGCAACCTGTGCGTCGACACACGCTGCAACTACTACAACCAGAGCCAGCCCTGGCGGAAGGCCATCGGCTTCTGCATGAAGAAGGATGGCGATATCTGTCTGGTCGCTCCGGGCAGCTCGCGCTGCTGGGCGGTGTCGTCTTCCGACACGGCCCCCGTGCTGTGGAGCCTGGGGGCATCCGCGCGGCTCGTCGGACCGGGCGGCGAGCGCACGATCCGGGTGAGCGACCTCTATCGCGACGATGGCATCGAGTACCTGGCCAAGCGTGCCGACGAGGTGCTGGCCGAGATCCTGGTGCCGCCCGCCGACGGCTGGCGCTCGGTCTATCTCAAGCTGCGCCGGCGGGGCTCATTCGACTTTCCTGTTCTCGGGGTGGCCGTGGCGCTGCGGATGGAAGCGGACGTCGTGCGCGACGCCCGTATCGTGCTGGGCGCCGTGGCCTCGCTACCCCGCGAGGCCGGTCCCGCCGCCGCCGCGCTGGTGGGACAACGGCTCGAGCCCGAGCTGATCGAGCAGGTAGCCGGTCTGGCGGCCGGGCCCGCCAAGCCCCTGGACAACACGGACTACGCGCACTACTACCGCAAGAAGATGACGCGTGTGTTCGTGGGCCGGGCCCTGCGGCGTCTGGCCGGACTCGACGGCGCCGCCCGGCCCGATGAGGAAGTGGGATGACGACGCTGGGAGAGCGGGTGCGGGCGTTGCGCACGGAGCGCGGGCTGCAGCAGCGCCAGGTGGCCGAGAAGGCCGAGCTCACGCCGAGCATGGTGTCGCAGATCGAGTCGGGCCGCCTCACGCCGTCGCTCAACACGGTGCGCCGGCTCGCCGACGCCTTCGGCGTCGCCGTGGGCTCGCTCTTCGACGGCCAGCCGGCAGGCAGCGTCGTGGTCACTCGCCGGAAGGACTGCCCGGTCGTCTCGTTCGACGGCTCCCGCGAGCGCTGGACCGTGCTGGGGGCCGGCCTCTTCCAGGGCAAGATCCGCGGCGTCATCTCCACCTTGCCGGCCAAGGCCCGCGGCGTGGCGACCGACAAGGTCGTGATCAAGCCCGGCCAGATGAAGCTGCTCTACGTCCTGGAGGGCACCGTCGGCTTGCACTACAACGGCGAGCGCCACCGCCTGGACACCGGGGACAGCGCCCTGCTCGACGGCGGGCTGCCGCACGGCTGGGAAAATCTCGGGACCCGGAAGGCTTCCGCCCTCTGGGTGATCCTCGGATAGGACGACGCCATGGCTGACGCCACCCATCCCCCGGTCGACTTTCGTGTCGATCCCTCGCGCTACCGGCACTGGGCGGTGCGGATCGAGGGACGCGTCGCCACGCTGACGATGGACGTGAAGGAGGACGGCGGCCTGCGGCCGGGCTACGAGCTCAAGCTCAACTCCTACGACCTCGGCGTCGACATCGAGCTCTACGACGCCATCCAGCGCCTTCGCTTCGAGCATCCCGAGGTCGGCGCCGTGATCCTGACCTCCGGCAAGGATCGCGTCTTCTGCGCCGGCGCCAACATCCGCATGCTCGGGCAGTCCTCGCACGGGTGGAAGGTCAACTTCTGCAAGTTCACCAACGAGACGCGCAACGCCCTCGAGGAAGCCTGCGCCGACTCGCGGCAGGTCTACGTCTGCGCCGTCAACGGCCCCTGCGCCGGCGGGGGTTACGAGCTGGCCCTGGCCTGCGAGCGCATCGTCATGGCCGACGACGGCAACACCTCGGTGGCCCTGCCCGAGGTGCCGCTCCTGGCGGTCCTGCCGGGAACGGGGGGTCTCACCCGGCTGGTCGACAAGCGTCGCGTGCGGCGGGACCGCGCCGACGTGGTCTGCACGCTGGAGGAGGGCGTCAAGGGCCGGCGTGCCGTCGAGTGGGGCCTGGTGGACGAGCTCGTCCCGCGCTCGCGGCTGGAGGAGACGGTGCGCCAGCGCGCGGCCGAGCTGGCGGCCCGCAGCGATCGGCCGGCCGCGGCCCCGGGCATCGCCCTGACGCCGCTGGCGCGGGCGATCGAGGGCGACCGCATCCGTTACGGCCACGTGGTCTGCGCGCTCGATCGGGCCCGCGGGGTGGCCGAGATCACGGTGGCCGGGCCCACCGCCCCGCCTCCGGCCGATCCAGCCGGCGTGCAGGCCCAGGGCGTCGCCTTCTGGCCGCTGGCCCTGGCCCGCGAGCTCGACGACGTGATCCTGCATCTGCGCACCAACGAGGAAGGGATCGGGCTGTGGCTGATCCGCACCGCGGGCGGCGCCGACCTCGTCGAAGCCTACGATCGGCTGCTCGCCGATCACGCGGGGCACTGGCTCGTCCGCGAGATCCGGCTCTACCTCAAGCGGACTCTCAAGCGTCTGGACGTGTCCTCGCGCTCGATCTTTGCCCTCGTCGAGCCCGGCTCCTGCTTCGCGGGGACGCTGCTGGAGCTGGCCCTGGCCGCCGATCGCGTCTACATGCTGGCCGGCGCCCGCGAAGGCGACGCTCGGCCGCCGGCCGCCCTGCGGCTCACCGCCATGAACTTCGGCGCGCTGCCGATGGGCAATGGGCTGGGCCGGCTGGCCCAGCGCTTCCTGGGCGAGCCCGGGCGCGTGGATGACCTCAAGGGGCGAATGGCCCAGGACCTGGCGGCCCCGGCCGCCGCCGACGCCGGGCTGGTCACCTTCACCCCGGACGACATCGATTGGGACGACGAGATCCGGCTCGCGATCGAGGAGCGGGCCGCCTTCTCCCCCGACGCCCTCACCGGCATGGAGGCCTCGCTGCGCTTCGCCGGGCCGGAGACCGTCGAGACCAAGATCTTCGGGCGTCTCAGCGCCTGGCAGAACTGGGCCTTCCAGCGCCCGAACGCGGTGGGCCCCAAGGGCGCGCTCCAGGTGTACGGCACGGGGCAGCGGGCCGAGTTCGACCGGAGGAGAGTGTGATGAGCGGGGCCGATTACCTGGAGCGGATCCCCAACAACGTGAGCCTGAAGGACAACCGCCGTCTGCTCCGCGCCCTGGAGGAGTGGCAACCCCGGTTTCTCGACTGGTGGATGGACATGGGACCGGAGGGCTTTCAAGCCAACCAGGTCTACCTGCGCACCGCGATCAGCGTGGATGCTCAGGGGTGGGCGGTGTTCGACTGGGTGCGCATGCCCGAGTACCGCTGGGGCATCTTCCTGGCCGAGCCCGAGGTCGACCGCCGCATCGCCTTCGGTGATCACAAGGGACAGCCGGCCTGGGCCGAGGTGCCCGGGGAGCATCGCGGCACCCTGCGCCGGCTCATCGTGACCCAGGGCGACACCGAGCCGGCCTCGGTCGAGCAACAGCGGCACCTGGGCCGCACCTGCCCCTCGCTCTACGACCTGCGCAACATCTTCCAGGTCAACGTGGAAGAAGGCCGGCACCTGTGGGCCATGGTCTACCTGCTCCACGCCTACTTCGGCCGCGATGGGCGGGAGGAGGCGGAGGCGTTGCTGCAGCGGCGGTCAGGCGATCGCGACAAGCCGCGTATTCTGGGAGCCTTCAACGAGCGCACGCCCGACTGGCTCAGCTTCTTCATGTTTGCGTTCTTCACCGACCGCGACGGCAAGTATCA
>JBOHPM010000179.1:0-6477 GCA_050731715.1 Candidatus Rokuibacteriota bacterium | reverse complement strand
GGGCCTGGGCCAGCAGGGGCAGCGTGCCCAGGGCGCGGGCCGTCCGGACTCGCTCACGCGCCGCCCCCAGATCAAGCCCCACCCGCCAGCTCAGCCAGTCGGCGCAGGAGCGAAAGCCGTTGTTCCAGCCCTCGCGGGCGTCAAACTCGCGGATCAGATCCAGCAGACGAGCGGTGGCGGCGTCGAGGTGCGCGGACAGCTCCGCGATCTGGTCGCCAAGTCGGTCGAGCTCGGCGAGGCGATCGTGAGTGGGAAGCACAGTCAGCGAGTGGATCTGCATGGCGGCCCCCTTCTGTTGGGGGCGACTCTACACCCGGATTTCGGAGGCCTCTGGGAGGCGCGACGAGCGGCGATCATCGCCGGGTCGGGATTTTCGCGGGGAGCGCGTCGATAGCGAGTCTCGGGGCTCTCACGGCCCGCTAGACCGGGATTCACACGGCGCTGCCGACACACGCCCAGTGCGCTCGTCGAAAGGTGTCAAGTAGAAAGTGCCACGCCACACCACCGGGCCGGATGATCATCGCGTCGAACGCAAGCCCTGATGCGCGCCAGGGGTGGACGAGCCTCACGTCTAGCCGGTCTCCATTGGTAGCGTCGGATCCTGCGCCCACTCGGCGAGCGAGGCGTCATAGACCGCGACGTTGTCGTGGCCCAATAGCGTCAGAGCGAACGCGTCGCTGCTCGCCGCGATTCCGCCGCCGCAGTACGTGATCACGCGTCCAGCGTCTGTTGCCCCGACTGCTGCGAAGCGGGCACGCAGCGTGTCCGGGGGCAGGTAAGCGTGTGTCGACGAGTCCACGATAGCCCGCGCGGGCAGGTTCATGCTCGATGGAATGCGCCCAGGGCGCCCGTACTGGACGCCGCCCGTTCCCCGATACTGCTCATCGGTGAGGGCGTTGAGGAGACAAATCCGACCGTCACCGATCGCAGCACGCACGTCCTCCTTGCCGACGAAGAGACCTGGCCGGGGGTGCGGCACGAGTCGGCAGGGTGGGCGGTCGCCGAGATCGGTGGAGATGGGACGTCCCTCAGCCATCCACTTCTTCCAGCCGCCGTTGAGCACCGCCGCGTCGTCGAAACCGGCGGCGCGAAGCATCCACCAAACCCGCGCCGCCCACATGTTGTGATCGCGGTCATAGAGGACGGCCTGCACGCCGTTCCCCACCCCAAGCCGGGACATCGCCTCCGCGAACGCGGCGACCGGCGGCATCATGTACAGAAGGCGGGCCGACTGATCACAGAGGTCCGTCGTCAGGTCGGCGAACCCACTGCCTGGGATGTGCCCTTGAGCCCAGGCGGCCCGGCCTGACTCCGCACGGACGCCGGCAGTCGGCTTGGGGTAGAGGAAGACCGTGCACTCGAGCACCCGCACCGCGGGATCCTCGAGATGGTCTGCGAGCCAACTGGTTTCGACCAGATACTCGGGTCGCTTGAACGGCATGGTTGCGTGACCTCCCACCGGGCTACGCCATGAACCGCCCGCCGTTGATGGAGATGGTCTGGCCCGTCAGGTAGCCGGCCTCGGGAGTGGCCAGGAAGAGGATCCAGCCCACCATGTCCGTCACCTCGGCGATGCGGCCTACCAGCGTGCCCTTGCCGATCATGTCGCGCTGCTCCTTGCTACGGACCGCCACGACGCGCTCGGTGGCGGTGGTGCCGGGGGCCAGGGCGTTGGCGGTGACTCCGTGCTTGCCCAGCTCGAAGGCCAGCACGCGAGTGAGGGAGTGCACGCCGGCCTTGGCCGCCGAGTAGGGCGGCGACGAGGGCTGCAGCGCGCTCACGCCGGCCATGGATCCGATGCTGATGATGCGTCCGCTGCCCTGGCGCTTGAACGCGGGGATGGCGGCCTGCGCGGTGAGGAAGATGCTCTTGAGGTTGAGGTCGACGACCTTGTCCCATTCCTCCTCGGGCGTCTCCTCGACCGAGAGCTGCTTCCAGAAGCCGCCGGCGCTGTTGACGAGGATGTCGAGCCGTCCCGACTCTGCGATGATGCGCTGGAACACGGTCTTGACCTGGGCGGCGTCCGTCACGTCGCAGGCCAGAAACGAGGCCTGACCGCGACGATCGCGGATGCCCGTGGCCACGGCCTGGCCCTCCTTGTCGTCGATGTCCACCACCCATACCCGCGCTCCGGCCTCCCCGAAGGCTTCGGCCGAGCCCTTGCCGATACCGCGCGCGCCACCCGTGATCACCGCCACTTGCCCCGTGAAATCGAACGTGGTCTTTCCCATGTCGGACCCTTCCTCCTGGTGGCCGGCGAGGCCCTCTACGGCTTGCGCAGCGCGGTCTCGAGCAGGTTCAGCGCCGCCCGCGTGAACGTCCACATGTTGCGCTCGCGATCGCCGTGGACGGTCTCCAGCGTGATCGCCTGCTCGTGCGGACCGGTCACGGCGATACAGGTGTGGCCGGCCGCGTCGCCATAGCGATTGCCGGTCGGCCCGCTCGCGCCCGTCTCCGCCAGTCCCCACGTCGCACCCAGGTGCTGCCGGATGGCGCGGGCCTTCAGCAGGGCGTACGCCTCCGTGCTGGACCGCACCCCGGTCACCGCGGCGTCGGGCACCTGCAGGAGCGCCCGCCGCGCGGCCTGGGTGTAAATAACTCCGCCACCCAGAAAATAGGCCGAGGCGCCGGGCACCGCCAGGAGCGCTGCCGAGATGAGGCCCCCCGTCGACGACTCCGCGACACCGATCGTCTCCTTCCGCTCCTTGAGCAACGCTCCGAGGGCCGAGGCCATGGTCGTCAGTTCGGGCATGAGTTGCCTCCTTGGGCCAGCTATAATCGCACACCGTGCCGAAGGCCATCTGCCCCGGAGGTGCTGCGTGAAGATCACCGGCCCACTCCTTGCGCTCCTGATCCTCCTGCCGTCCGGGGCGCCGCCCGTCACGGCGGCGAGCATGTCCGTCAGCTTCAACCCGGGGCAGGTTCCGGGAGGAAGCAGCTCGACGGGAACCTTGACGATCGGCGAAGTGGCCCCGGACGGCGGCCTGACGGTCTCGCTCTCGAGCAACACCGCCGCCGCCAGCGTGCCCCAGCGGGTGGTGATCCCGGCCGGGAGCACTGAGGGCACCTTCCCGGTGAAGGCGGCCTGGATCTCCGCCCCCACCCGCGTTCAGATCGTGGCCACGGCGGTCGGCCGGATCTATCTCTCGGGAATGGGGACGCTGACCCTGCTGCCCTCGGGAGTGACGGCGGTGATCTTCGATCCGACGAACGTGGTCGGTGGCGCACCGTCCGTGGGGACCGTCCTTCTGAGCGCGCCGGCTCCGGCGGGGGGAATCGAGGTCAAGCTCGCGGTGGTCGATCCGTCCTCACCGGCCTCCTCCTGCTCGCCCCCCCCCAAGGTGTCGCCGATGGTCCGGGTGGCCGGCGGGGCTCAGCGCGCGACCTTTCCGATCACGACCTCGCCGACCTGGGAGGAGACCTTCGATATCACCGCCTCCTACTCCGCGACGAGCGCCTCCGGCACTCTCCGCGTGACGAAGCCCTGGCTGAAGGAGGTGCAGGTGCCCGACCGGGTGAAGGGAGGTACGACGGTGCCGGTGGTGGTGCGGCTGGCGGGCGCGGCGCTGCCCCCCAACTGTGGCATCAAGTACCGGCTGGCCAGCAGCGACCCCAACATGGCCCAGGTCCCTGGGGACATCGTGTTCCCGGTCGGGGCCAGTGAAGTTGGGGTGGAGATGAAGACAGGCAAGGTTCCCATGCCCCACGGCCTCACCCTCACGGTCACCGGCTTCTACTTCTATACCTCGGACGCCTATGCCGAAAGTAAAGAGGCGAGGATCGCCCTGACTCCCTGGTGAGTCCCGGCCCGCTCCGGGGTCTCAGAAGTGGAAGTGCAGGCCGAGGCCCACGTAGTCCACCGTGTCGCGGTAGAACTGGCCGTTGGGCGAGTGCCCGGTGAAGTACTCGATCAAGATCTGCATATTGCGCGGCGCCAGGACACCGGAAAACTCCACGCCGGCGCGCACCGAGATGTCCGTAGACCACCCATTCTCCTCGCGGTTCTGCACGTCCACCGCGGCAACCGGGCGCCAGCCCTTCCCCGGCCCCGGCCAGGGGCTGCGGACCTCCAGGCCACCCTGGGTGAACCAGGGCTCGAGGGTCTCCGGCGTCCGGTTGAAGAGATAGCCGCCCCCGGCATACAGCCGCAGGGCCTCGTTGAAGAACTCGTACGACACCTTGACGTCGAGGCCCTCGTACGAGAGGTTGACGCGTTCCGGACGGGCCTCACGGAGGAGAAACTCGTCCCCGAGATGGCTCGACTGGTGGAAGACGCGGGCCTGCGCGGAGAAATCGCGAAAGCGGTAGGCCGCCGTCACCGCCACGAAATAGTCGCTGTTGATGAGGTCGAAGGACGACGCGTCGAGGTCGAACACCGCGAAGACGCCGGCCTGCAGGCCCAGTTCCCACCAGCCCTGGCCGACCCGGCCCCGGTAGATCGCAAAGGCCTCGCCGAAGGAGACGGAGGCCAGGTTCTTGAAGTCGGGATCCTCGAGGTAGTAGTGGTACGCGGCGGAGAAGTGGGGCCAGCGCGGATCCGCGATCAGCGCGGTGAAGAGGTCGCCCCGCGGCATGAAGCCCAGGTCGAGTTCGGCCAGCATGGGGGGGCGGGGCTCGGTGGCGCCGGGCGGTTCGCGGCCCTGATCCAGGATCGGATCCGCCGCCGTGGCGATGCCGGGAACGACGGCCAGCGCCAGCAGCAGGATGGGCAGCCTCACCGTCGCTTTCCCTCTCTGAGATCGAGCGCCTCGGGCCGGCGCCGGGGGTCCTCATTCCTGGGGAAGATCTGCGCCTTCTGGACCTTCTGCGTCCCCGTCGTCGGCAGGCGATCGACGAAGAGCACCCAGCCCGGCGCCTTGAAGTACGCGAGCCGGCCCAGGCACCACCCCTGAAGTCGCTCGCCCAGCGCGCGGCCGGGCGTGACCCCAGCCCGCGGGACAACGCACGCCATCACCTCTTCCTCCCGGACCTCGTCCGGCACCGCCAGCACCGCCACCTGGGCCACCGCCTCGTGGGCCTGCAGGCACGCCTCGACTTCGGCCGCGGCGATGTTCTCACCGGAGCGCCGGATGATGTTCTTCTTGCGGTCGACGAAATAGAGCATGCCGTCTGCCGTCTGCGTGACGACGTCACCGGTGTGAAACCAGCCGCCGCGCCAGGCCTCCTCGGTGGCCACGGCATTCTTGAGATAGCCCGCGAAGAAGCCGTGACGGGGCCCCGCGGGTCCACCCCAGCGTACGAGCAGCTCGCCCTCACTCCCGCGCGGGACCTCCTCATCCTGGTCGTCCACGACCCTGGCCTCCAGGCCGCCGAACGGCCGGCCGAAGGCGCGGGTGGCGATCTGGCGAGGCTCCGCGCAGTCGGCGTAGATGCGGCCGGTCTCGGTCATGCCCCAGACCTCGATGAGGGGAAAGCCGAAGCGCTGCTCGAAGCGGGCGTGCAACGCTGGCTCCACGCCCGCACCGATGCCGACCTTCACGCGGTGGGCGCGCTCTTCCGGGGCCGTCGGCTGGTTGAGCAGCAGCGGTGGCATGACGCCCAGGTAATGGATGATCGTGGCCTCGGCGTCGACGACGTCCTTCCACCAGCGGCTGGGGCTGAAGCGCTCGGGCTGGGCCAGGCAGTTGGCGGTGAGGATCGCGCAGGTGGCGGTCACCGCCTGGGCGTTCATGTGGAAGAGCGGGAGCGGATTCAGGATGCGCTCACGGCCGTAGTCCACACGGAAGGTGCCTCCCAGGTCGCGGTACCAGGCGCCGGCGTTCAGGTAGTACAGGTTCGTGAGTCTGCAACCCTTGGGCCGGCCAGTCGTGCCCGAGGTGTAGAGCAGGCTGGTCTCCGAGTCGAGTCCGGGCTCGTCCCGGCGCGGTGCCGGTCCCGACTTGGGCAGCGATCCCGGCATCCGTTCGGCGTTCACCACCGGCAAGGGTTTGCTCCGGGCGCGGGAGACCGCTTCCAGATCACCTACCCGGCCCGCCAGCACCACGGCCAGCGCGGCCTCGGAGTGCTCCATCTGGTAGAGCAGCTCGTCGTGACGATAGTCGGGGTTGATGGGCACGATCGACACGCCCAGCGCGTTGAGCGCCAGGTAGTGGAAGAAGAACTCGGGCCGGTTGTCCAGGAGCAGGGCGACCCGGAGGCCGTGGCCGTAGCCGGCGCTGGCGTACGCGTCGCGCAGCCCGAGCACGGCCTGCCTCACCTGGCCGTAGGTGAGCTCGACGCCGTCGGGATGGTAGGCCCGCCCCGGCGCCGGCGGCGCGCACAGGAACACGTTGCCGGGCGCGGTCTGGGCCGTGGCCGCGAACGCCTCGAACACTGTCAGGGCCATGCCGGGATTACATCACGAGACGTTTTGGTTGACATGGCTGGATTCTGGATCCAGAATCCAGCGAAGCATGGCAAGGACCCAGGTCGTGGAGCCCCTCAAGCGGCAACGCCTCGTGGACGAGGCCACGAAGGCCCTGCGTGATGCCATCCTGA
>JBOHPM010000178.1:0-6525 GCA_050731715.1 Candidatus Rokuibacteriota bacterium | reverse complement strand
GCCCGTGCCGTCAGGCTGGTCAGGTCCGGGCTCACCGGCACCAGAGCGGCGAACTGCCCGCCTTCGACGAGGGCCGGGATGCCGTTGACCGTCACCCCCACGTTCGCGCCGGGCGGGGCTGGCACGGTGCCACGCACGACGACCACTGCCTCGCTCAGCGCGCTCCCCCTCGCGGGCTCGGTGATCCTGACGTCACAGGATTGCCGGCCCTCAACGGTGACCGTGATGCCGGCGCCGGGCTTGCTCCGGAGGTGAACCACCAGGCGGTTGTCGGGCAGGAGGCTCGTGAGCCGGCGCTCGATCCGGGTGACCGGCCGATGGAAATCGCGCTCGTGGACCACCTCGACCCCATTGAGGACGATCGAACCGCTGCTGATGCGGTCGAGGCGGCCGGGGCCGTTGAGGACGACGAGGCGGAAGGCGCCGCCCGGATCACAGATGGAGAAGGTGTCGGAGACGGCGCCGGGAGGGCCGGATACCCGGACGTACTGCTTCGTGAAGATCGACGTGAAGGTATGGCCCGCGCCGGGCGACGCCGCGAACAGGAGGAGCAGGGTCAGCAACACGAATCGGCTCACGTGACGAGGCGTGCTGTTCATCGGTTGACAACGAGAGGCAAGGACGAGGCCACGCGGGTTGCCTGGCCGGCGCGTCAGCCAAGTGGCGACGCCGACGTCCCTTTCGTTGCGGCCGCGCGATGCGGCAGGGAGGAGACGGGCAGCGCGAGTGCACGGGTGGCGGGGCACTCATCCTGTGAGCTGGGCGCCCGACGTGAGCCGGGCGGCTCAGGCGGGGCCGAAAGCGATCGTGGTGTGGCCGTTTCTGGTGAGCGGACGGAAGCGTACGGGCACGCCGACGGCGACCTGGTCGAGCGGGATGTCGACCAGGCGTCCGAGGAGCTGGACGCCGTCCTTGAGCCGCACGACGGCGATGGCGTAGGGGGCGTCGGCCGCGTGCCGGGGCGGCGCCACCCGGATGATCGTGTAGGAGGCGATCGCCCCTTCGCCAGATAGCGGCGCCGCGTGCCAGTCGCGCGCCCCGCACGTCGGACAGAACTCCTTGGGCGGGATGGCCAGCTCGCCGCAGCCGCCGCAGCGGATGCCGGTCAACGTGCCGGCGCGGACACCGTCGAAGAAGCTCTTGATCGTGATCCCGGACTCACTCACGACCGAAGAGGCTCACCAGAACGGTGGCGGCATTGCCGCCCAGCGTGTGGGTGAGGCCGACGCGGGCGCCGTCCACCTGCCGCGCGCCCGCCTCGCCGCGGAGCTGGGTGACGACCTCCACGACCTGAGCGGCGCCGGTGGCGCCGATGGGGTGGCCCTTGGCCTTGAGGCCGCCTGACGTGTTGACCGGGACCTGCCCGCCCAGGCTGGTCCAGCCCCGCTCGGCGGCCATCCCGCCCGTCCCCGGCTCGAAGAGCCCGAGCCCCTCGGTGGCGACGATCTCGGCGATCGTGAAGCAGTCGTGCAGCTCCACCACGTCCACGTCCTCGGGACCGAGCCCCGCCTGCCGGTACGCGGCGGCAGCCGCGCGCTCGGTCGCCGGCACCCGGGCGAGGTCGCGCTTGTCCTGCATCAGCATGGAATCGGAGGCGGCCGCCGAAGCCAGCACCCAGATGGCCCGGCCGCGCGGGCGCGCGATCTCCTCGGCGGCGAGCACCACGGCGGCGCCACCGTCGGTGAAGGGACAGCAGTCGTAGAGCTTGAGCGGATCGGCAACGTACGCCGACTTCATGACCTGCTCCAGGGTGATCGCCTTCTGGAACTGGGCCTTGGGGTTCAGCGTCCCGTGACGGTGGTTCTTGACGGCCACGTGGGCCATCTGCTCCTCGGTGGTGCCGTGCTTCGTCATGTGGGCGCGGGCGATGAGCGCGAACACCCCGGGGAACGTCAGGCCGGCCGGCTGCTCCCAGTTGGCGTCCGAGGCGTAGGCGAAGTACTCGGTGGATTCGGCGGTGGAGACGTTGAGGACCCGCTCGGCGCCACCCACGAGGACCACGTCGGCCAGCCCGGCCGCGATCTCCATCACGGCGTGACGGAACGCCGCGTGCGAAGAGGCGCAGGCGGTCTCGAATCGCGTGGTGGGCACGCTCGGGATCCCCAGCACCGAGGCGGCCTGGGGACCGGTGTGGAGCTGCTTCTCGGTCTCGCCGCCCACGACGTTGCCGTAGTAGATGGCCTGCACCGCGGCCGGCCCCAGCTCGGCATCGGTCAGCGCGTCGCGGGCCGCCTCGGCAAACAGCTCGGCCGACGTGCGGTCGTGCTTTCCGAACTTCGTCACCCCGGCCCCGATCACCGCGACCCGGCGCATTCGGACCTCCTCACTGCGGTGTCCAATGATAGCATTCGGCGAGTGGCGGAGAGCGGGCTCGTCATCCTCGGTTGTGGATGGATCGCCCTGCGGCACGCCGCCGCGGCCCGGCGGCTGGGGTTGCCGCTGGTCTTTGCCAGCCGCGACCTGGACCGTGCCCAGGCCTACGCCCGGCGGTTCCGGGGAGTGGCGGCGCACGGCTCCTACGAAGCGGCCCTCGCCGATCCACGGGCGACGGGGGTAGTGATCTGCACGCCGCACGGCTACCACCTGGCCCACGCGCGGCTGGCCTTCGCGGCCGGCAAGCATGTGCTCGTCGAGAAGCCCATCGCAGGGACGCTGGCCGAGGCCGACGAGCTCATCGCCGCCGCCGATGCCGCCCGACGCGTCGTGATGGTGGCCGAGCAGTTTCACTTCATGCCGGCCTTCCGGCGACTCAAGGCGCTCCTCGAAGGCGGCACGCTGGGCGAGTTGCGGGAGATCCACCTGGTGGCGCGCGGTATCCACCACCGGTCGGGGTGGCGGCTGCAGGCCGATCTGGTCGGGGGCGGGGCCCTGATCGACGGGGGCATCCACTATGTCCACGCGCTGCGCTGGTGGGGCGGGGGGGTGTGCCGGGTCTTCGCCCTGCGGCCGCCACAGACGTTCCTGGCCTTCCCTGGCGAGGACGCGGTGAGCCTGCTCGCCGAGCTCCCCGGCGGCGCCGTCGGCTTTCTGTCTAATTCACTTGCAGCGCCGGGCCTTCCGAAGTTTCAATGGTCCACGGTGACAGGCTCCCGGGCCACCTGCTTCGCCGATAACCGTGGCCGGTGGATCGCCCTTCGTGGCGGCCGGCGGTTCAGACTGTGGTTGACCAGACGCGATACCCGTGGCTACGAGGCCATGCTCTCCTGTTTCGCGGAGGCGATGACCCGCGGCCGAGCCGAGGAGATGGACGGCGCCGCCGGCCGGGCCGACCTGGCCGTCGTCATGGCGGCCTACCGCTCCCTGGCCGAGCGCCGTCCGGTCGAGATGGCATGCTGAGCGAGGAAGCCCTTGTCCTGATCGGCGTCGTGGTAGCGGTCGGGCTCCTGACCCTCGGGGTGCTCGAGATGATTGCTCCGACCCGCCCCCGGTATCCACGGCGCCGCGGCGCGCCGAACCGGGACCCGTGGCGGCGGGCCCGAACCGGCGCCGCCCCGGCCCCGCCCCGCGTGGCTGATCCGGTCCCCGCGATCACCGGCCGGCGCCCGATCTTCAGCGTCCGCCCCGGGCCGTTCATCGAGATGCTGCCCGCCCCGGTCACACGCGTTCCCGCGGTGAGCGTCAGGCCTGGCGAGCCGGCGCCCGTCGAGGTGGCCAGGGTGGTGGAGGTGGACGAGCCTCGGGGGCTGCCTGTAGAAGCGGCGATCGAGCGGATCGTCGTCAGCGCCGCCCAGGACGAGGCGCCGGCGCCGGAGGGGCCCTCGCTTCCGCCCGTGGAGCGCTGCTACGCGCTGTACGAGGCCCAACAGTTCACCGAGGTCGTGACCCAGGCCACGGCTGCGCTCGAGGCGGGCACCGCATCGCCCGGGGAAGACGCCGCGCGGCTGTGGGGAGTGGTCGGCCTGGCCCGGCAGGCCCTGGGTGAGCCGGGCCCGGCCCGGGCGGCGTTGGAGGCCGCGATCGCGGCGGCGCCACCCGGCGAGCACGCGACCTGGGAGCGCCATCTGGCCGTGCTGGCGCTGCGGATGGGGCGCGAGCGAAGCGCGTGGGCTCAGAATCCCAGCCTGGCGGACGGCGAGGAGCGCCTGGCCGCGATCCGCGACGCGCTCAGATGGCTGGAGCGTGGCCTGGAGATCGCGCCGGAGGACGAGGCGCTGAGCGCCGCTCAGGCGTCGGCCCGCGAGGCCCTGTGGCCGGCCTGCGAGCGCGTCGCGCTCGAGCTGATCCAGCGGCAGGAGTACGAGCGGGCCCGCCAGGTGTTGCAGCAGGCCCTCGCGGCGATCCCGGCCCCGCCCGCCGACCTCGAGCTCACCCTGCGCGAGCTGCTCTCGGGGACCTACGGCGGCGAGGTAGGACAGCTCACCGCCGAGGCCCTTCGCCGCATGCGAGACGGCAAGGAAGCGGAGGCGCTGGCCACGCTGGAGCGGGCCGAGGAGCTCCTGGCCGTGATACCCACCGAGGGCCTCCCCGAGCGGCGGCGGCAGGAGCTCGAGCGCCGCTTGTGGTGGAGCTACACGAAGGTGGGGATCCGCTGGCTGGAGGGCGACATGTACGAAGAGGCGCTCTCGCCGTTGCTGCACGCCCTGCGCTTCGGGAGCGTGGGTCCCAATCGGCTGGAGGAAACCCGGCGGCCCCTCGTCCGCGCGCTGGAGAACCTCGTGGACGCCTGGTATGCGCCGGTCGAGCGGCTGACCCACGAGGGCAGCCGGCACGAGGCCCAGGCGCTATGCGAGCGGCTGTGGGGGTTCATCCACGATGCGCGCGCCGGCGGGATGACCGAGGACGAGCTGGCCGGCGTCATCACCAACACCCAGGCCCTGTTCCAGCGCCTGGGCGTCGGGCGTTAGCCCGCGGTAAGGCATTTGTAGCTTGGAGGGGGGCACCCGCTACACGCGCGCGAAGAAGCGTGCGGGCGCGCCCTCCGTGCCGGCGATCTTGTAGAAGGGTGCCGCGAAATCCACCCGCCGGCCGGGCAAGGCTCCCAGGTTCGTGAGTCCCTCCATGATCACGATACCCGCCCCCAGGATCACCCGGTGCATCGGGAAATCCTCGGAGCTGAAGTCGGGCAGGCGGGCGCAGTACTCCTCGAAGAAGTCGAAGCCAATGGATTTCGGGCCCTTGGCCACCAGCCACTCGGCGGACTCCGGCGGGAAGAACGGTGACTGGGTGAAGAACTGCGGCCAGGTGCCGTACATCTTGTCGGTCCAGCCCGTGCGCAGCAGGACGATGTCGCCGGCCTTGACGGCGTCGGCGCCGCCCCGGCGCAGGTCGTCGATGGTCACGCCGTGATTGGAATCCACGAAGGAAAGGTCGACCACGAAGGCTTCGCCCATGACCTGATCGAGCCGGATCTCGGCGGTCGTGATGCCGTCCCTGAAGACGTGCAGGGGGGAGTCGATGTGGGCGCCGGTGTGCAGGCTCTGGTGAACACTGGACACCTGCCAGAAGCCGGGGCCCCGCCGATGAGGGGTGAGCTCGACCTTGAGGTTGGTCGAGGGCGGGCTCATGGTGGCGTCGTTCACCGTCACCGACAGGTCGATGTAGCGCTGGGCCATGCGGAGGCCTCCGTCAGGGAGATAGTCGGTCGACCAGGGCCCGGGCCCAGGCCATCCGGTCGGCGCTCATGCGCAGCTTCTCGGCGAACGGCTGGCCGAAGGGCCGGGTCGCGTCGATGCCGAGCTTGGCGGTGACGCCACGCTCGTCGGCGCTGGGATCGAGCAGGGCACCGAGGCTGCCGGCGACGACGACGAGGTCGCGGTCCGCCTGCATCCGGGTGGCCACGGCCCACAGCACCTCGGTTTCGTCGAAGACGTCGATGTCGTCGTCCACGACGATGACGAATTTCAGGTAGTGATCCACGCCCAGCACGATGGGAATGACGTGCTTGGCCTCGCCGGGCCGGCTCTGCTTGATGGCGACGTAGGCGCTGAACGACGAGGTCCCCGACAGGGGGACGTGGACCGCGGTGACGTTGGGAATCCCCCGACCCAGCGCGTTCAGGATCTCGGCCTCACGGACGAGCCCCAGCGTGGTGATGTGATCGCCAGCCCGGCCCGAGCCGATGGACTGGAACCAGGGGCGCTCCCGCATGGCGATGGCCCGGGCCACGAACACGTGCTCGGTCGAGCGCTGGGAAAAGTAACCGGTGAACTCGCCGAAGGGGCCCTCGGGCTCCCGGACTCCCGGTAGGATCTCACCCTCGATGACGATCTCGGCCATGGCCGGCACGTGGAGGTCGATCGTCAGGCAAGGCGAGATCTGCAGGGGCTCGCCCAGCAGTCCTCCCACGACCTCGAACTTGCCGACGTCGGCCGGCGGATAGGCCAGGGAGCCCATCGAGACCAGCGGATGAAGACCGAGCACCACCGCGCAGGGCAGAGGCTCGCCGCGGGCTTCGGCACGTCGCTGGTACTCGAACATCCGGCGCCGCGAGTGCAGGCTCACGCCCATCCGGTTCCGGCCCTTGACCTGGAAGCGGTGATAGCCCTCCGTCTCCACGCCGGTGTCGGGGTCGCGGGCGACGAGCAT
>JBOHPM010000177.1:0-6534 GCA_050731715.1 Candidatus Rokuibacteriota bacterium | reverse complement strand
GCAGCGGCCACTACGACCGCTTCCGGGGCCGCCTGATCTTCGCCATCCGCGACGTCCAGGGACGGGTGGTGGCATTCGGTGGCCGGGCCTTCGGCGACGAGATGCCGAAGTACCTCAACTCGCCGGAAACGCCCATCTACACGAAGGGCAACCTGCTCTACGGCGCCGACCTCGCCCGCGCGGCCATCCGCGAGCGGAACCGCGCCCTGCTGGTGGAGGGCTACGTCGACTGCCTGATGGCCCATCAGCACGGCTTCACCGAGACCGTCGCCGCCCTGGGCACCGCCTTCACGCCAGCTCAGCTCGGCCTCCTGCGCCGCCTCTGCGAGGAGGTTGTGACGTTCTTCGACGCCGACGCCGCCGGGCAGAAGGCGGCCGAGCGCGCCGCCGAGCTGCTCGAGCCCACGGGCAGCAGCCTGGCCTGGGGCGTCACGCGGGCCGGCAGCCTGGAGGGCGGCAACCCGTTCCGGCTCAAGGTCGCGCTGCTGCCCACCGGATACGATCCCGACAGCTTCCTGCGCGACCACGGGGCCGGCGCGTTCCGCGAGCGCATCGCCGCCGCGCGGAGCCTGCTCGCGTACGCGCTGGAGCGAGCCATCGCCGACCCCGACGGCGCCAGCGGGCCCCGGGCCCGCGCCAACGCGTTCGCTCGGGTCGCGCTCATGCTGGCCAAGGTGGCCGATTCCGAGGAGGCCGTCGTGCTGTCCCGCGAAGCCGGGGTCAAGCTCGGGGTCGATCCCGCGCAGCTCTGGATCGAGGCCCAGAAGCTCCAGACGGCGCTGGGGCGGCCGGCCGCCCCAGCGCCGGCCGGGCCCGCGGCCGGAGAGCCCACGGCCCGGGACCGTGACCTGGTGGCGTTCCTGCTGGGGTCGGCCGCCGCGCGAGCCGCGCTGCTGCCCCGGATCGAGGACGAAGACCTTCGGCACTCCGGCCTGCGGGCGATCGTCGCGGCCCTCAAGGGCCGCCCGGAGGCGGCCGCCGAGGCCCTGCTTCCGGACCTCCCCGACGAGAGCGCCGCCAATTTGCTGTCGGCGCTGCTCGTCGCCGAGCGCGAGGGCGAGGATGACAACCAGGCCGTGATCGATCAGTTCGCAGCGCACCTGGAGCGGGAGCACCGCCTGCGCCGCCAGCGGGAGATCACCCGGAGCATCAGCGAAGGCCAGGCGGCTGCCGGGGCCACCGCCACGCCCCGCGAGGCGTTCGCGGCCCTGCACCACGAGAGCAAGATCGTCTACGGGCTGGCGGGAGGTGTCGCCCAGTCGCTCGAACCTCGGGACCCCGATCCCCAAGGAGCGCAGACGCATGAGTGAAGAGCCCAAGCTGGAGGAGTTGGATCGACTGATCTCGATGGGCAAGCAGAAGGGCTTCCTCACCTACGACGAGGTGAACGATGCCCTGCCCTCCGACATCGTGTCGCTCGACCAGCTCGACGACATCATGCTGATGTTCGGCTCCCTCGACATCGAGGTGGTGGACTCCAAGGCGGGCCGCTTGCCCTCCGAGATCCAGCGCGCCGTCCCTGCCGAGGAGCCGGACGACGACGGGCCGGAGGGCATCGACCTCAGCCCGGGGCCCGTCGGGCGCACCGAGGATCCGGTGCGGCTGTACCTGCGCGAGATGGGGCGGGTGGCCCTGCTCACGCGCGAGGGCGAGATCGCGCTGGCCAAACGCATCGAGGAAGGCAAGAACCAGGTGGCCAACGCCATCCTCAGCACCAACCTGGCCCTGGAGCGCTTCCGCGAGCTGCGGGAGCAGCTGCGCAGCGGCGACATCTCGGTCAAGGAGGTCGTCGATGTCAACGAGGAGGAATTCACCGAGGAGAAGGAGATCGAGCTGACCCGCCAGGTCATCGCGGCCTTCTCCAACGTCGACCGGCTCCTGCGCGAGCGCGACGACCTGATGGGCAAGGCCAAGAAGCTCCGGGCCAAGTCACCAGTCCGCGCGGGACGCAAGGCCCGCCGCGCCCGGGGCAAGGATCCGGCCTGGAAGAAGCTCGAGCACCAGGCGGCCGACCGTCAGCGCAAGGTGCTGGACAAGCTGCGCAACCTCAGCATCGGCAACCAGATCATCGACCGCGAGGACGCCGAGACCACCCGACGCGGACTCGTGCAGCGGCTGCGCGACCTCGTGGAGGACATCGAGCGGGCCGAGCGCGTCATCGACCTGTGGACGAACGGGGCCACCAAGTCCAAGGAGGAGCGGCAGAATCTGCTGTACGTGTCGTTCCGGGAGCCGGGGCCCAACGGGGGCAACGGCGCCAGCGACCTCCACCTCAAGGCGGCCAAGAAGTTCTCCACGCTCAAGCAGCAGCAGATCTGGGTCGCCCAGCAGGAGGTCAAGGCCGCCGAGGGTCGGGCCAACGCGCGGGCCGACGAGCTCAAGCGCGTGATGGCGGTCATCAAGCAGGGGCAGCAGCGGGCGGCCCAGGCCAAGAAGGAGATGGTGGAGGCCAACCTCCGCCTGGTGATCTCGATCGCCAAGAAGTACACGAATCGCGGCCTGCAATTCCTCGACCTGATCCAGGAAGGCAACATCGGCCTCATGAAGGCCGTCGACAAGTTCGAGTATCGGCGCGGCTACAAGTTCTCCACCTACGCCACCTGGTGGATCCGGCAGGCCATCACCCGGGCCATCGCCGACCAGGCCCGCACCATCCGCATCCCCGTGCACATGATCGAGACCATCAACAAGCTCATCCGGACGTCCCGCCAGCTGGTGCAGGAGCTCGGGCGCGAGCCCACCCCGGAAGAGATCGCCGAGAAGATGGACGTCCCCGTGGACAAGGTCCGCAAGGTCCTCAAGATCGCCCAAGAGCCGATCTCGCTGGAGACGCCCATCGGCGAAGAAGAGGACAGCCACCTGGGCGATTTCATCGAGGACAAGCAGGTGGTCTCCCCGGTGGAATCGATCATCTCGCTCAGCCTGCGGGAGCAGACCAACAAGGTCCTGTCCACGCTGACGCCGCGCGAGGAAAAGGTGCTCCGTCTGCGCTTCGGGCTGTCCGACGGCTGCGAGCACACGCTGGAGGAGGTCGGCCAGGACTTCGCGGTGACCCGGGAACGCATCCGCCAGATCGAGGCCAAGGCCCTCCGCAAGCTGCGCCACCCGTCGCGCTCCAAGAAGCTCCGGAGCTTCCTGGAGGGTTGATGTACGCTAAACAGCCTGGCCGCGGCCTGGGGGCCCATAGCTCAATGGCAGAGCAGCCGGTTCATACCCGGTCGGTTCCTGGTTCGAGTCCAGGTGGGCCCACTGTGGTCGTAATCGACGGAGACTATCGTGTCTGAGCTAGCGACGCTCGTTCACCTTCAGGACTACGACACGCGGATTGCCGGTCTCGAGTCCGAGGCGGCCCGGCTTCCCCGCGAGATCCAGGCCCTGCACACCGCGCTGGACGAGGCGCGCAGTGCCCTGGACGCGCTGCGGGCCCGCCTGGAGGCGTCCCGCAAGGAGCTGCGGGCCCGGGAACGGGACCTCGACGACATCGGCGTCAAGCGGGCCAAGTCCGAGGCCCGGCTCTACGAGGTGAAGACCAACACCGAGTACTCGGCGGTCCTCGTCGAGATCGAGAGCATCAAGACTCAGAAGGCCAAGACCGAAGAGGAGATCCTGGCCCTGATGGAGCGCCAGGAAGGCCTGGCCGTCGAGATCCGGGAAGCCGAGGCGCGTTTTGCGTCGCGCGAGGCCCAGGCCAAGCGCGACGAGGCCACCATCCGCCAGCGGCTGGCGACCGTCGAGCAGCAGCTCGAGGGAGTCCGGGCCGAGCGTGCGTCCCTCGCCCGCGAGGTCCCCCGCAACATCCTCGGCGACTACGAGCGCATCCTCAAGGCTCGGGGCGGACTCGGGGTGGCCGTCGTGACCAGCACGTCTGTATGGTGCGCCGGGTGTCGGGTCTCCATTCGGCCCCAGGCCGTCCAGGAGCTGCGCTCCGGCCAGGTCCTGCTCCACTGCGAGAGCTGCGGCCGCTTCCTGTACTGGCGTGACTGAGCCCGGAGGGGGCCGCCCGGCTCCCTTCAAGCCCGAGGTCACCCTCTACACGGATGGCGCGTGCTCCGGCAACCCTGGGCCGGGAGGCTGGGCTGCCCTGATCATCGATGACGGCCAGGAGCGCGTGGTGTCCGGCGGCGAGGCCGACACGACCAACCAGCGCATGGAGCTGCGCGCCGCCCTCGAAGGCCTGGCCGCCATCGCCGGCCACCGTCGCGTTAGCCTGCACTCCGACAGCGCCTACGTCGTCAACTGCTTCCGTGATCGCTGGTGGGAGCGCTGGGAACGGGCGGGCTGGCTGGGCGCGGGCCGGCAGCCCATCGCCAATCGCGACCTCTGGGAGCGCCTGCTCGCCGAGGCCCGTCGGCATCAGGTCACCTGGGTGAAGGTAGCCGGGCACGCGGGCGATCCGCTGAACGAGCGGGTTGACCGCCAGGCCCGGGCGGCGATCGCCTCGCTCGGCGCCCGCTCCTAGCCTGAGCCATGGCCGCGGACCGGACGGACGATCTGCGCCGAATCCGTCAGGCGCTGGAGCGGGCGGCCAGCATCCTGGCGCGCTTCACTCCCTCGCGGGTCGGCGTCAGCTACAAGGGCCAGGGCAGCCCGGTGACCGAAGCCGACCTCGCCGTGGACGAGGCTCTTCGCCGCGAGCTGCCGCGCCCCGGCGAAGGCTGGCTGTCCGAAGAGACCCCGGACGATGCCTCCCGGCTCGAGCGGCGCCGGGTCTGGATCGTCGATCCGCTCGACGGCACCCGTGAGTTCCTCGCCGGCGTCCCCGAGTGGTGCATCTCCATCGGGCTGGCCGAGGACGGGCGGGCCGTGGCCGGCGGCGTCTACAACCCCACGGCCGACGAGCTCGTCCTCGGCTCCCTCGAGACGGGAGCTACGCTCAACGGCCGCACCGTGAGGGTGTCGACGCGAGCCACGCTGGACGGCGCGCTGGTCCTGGTCACGCGGTGGGCGCTCACGCGTCAGCGAGGCCTCGCCTACCACGGCGCGCCCTTCACGCCTCGCGCCGTCGGCCCTGTCGCCTACGCCCTGGCCCTGATCGCGGCCGGGCGAGCCGACGCCATGTGGAGCCGTTCATCGAAGCCCGAGTGGGACATCGCCGCCGGGGCGGCGCTGATCGCGGCCGCCGGCGGCCACGTGGCCGCGTGGGACGGTCGGCCGCTGCGATTCAACCAGTGGCCGCCGCAGGCGAGTGGAATCGTCGCGGCCGGTGGACGGTTGGCGCCGGCCGCGCGCGCCTTCATCACCGCAGCCACCGGTTCCTAGGCCAGGCCGCCCTCGGTGCGAACCGAGCACGCTCCACCCGCTCCAACGCTATACTCTAGGGGCGCCAGAGAAGGCTGGGCGGTCGCCGGTCGCAGTGATGCGGCGGGAGGAAAGTCCGGGCTCCAGAGGGCAGGGTGCTGGGTAACGCCCAGGGGGGGAAACCCCACGGCCAGTGCCACAGAAAACAGACCGCCGCTCGTAAGAGCGGTAAGGGTGAAACGGTGAGGTAAGAGCTCACCAGCGGCGCGGGTGACCGCGTCGGCTCGGTAAACCCCACCCGGAGCAAGGCCAAATAGGAGAGCGATGGGGTGGCCCGCCCCGCTCTCGGGTCAGGCCGCTGGAGGCGCCGGGCAACCGGCGTCCTAGAGAAATGACCGTCGCCCGGGGTCACACCCGGGAGACTGAACCCGGCTTACAGGCCTTCTCTGGCGTTTTTCTTCAATAGGCCGCGGATTTCCTGCCCGTAGGTAGGCTTCGGACCGCGCTGGTCCGGAACGATCCAGATTTGTATGAAATGCACCGCATCGACCTTCGAATGGTTGCACTCGCTGTGGGTGATACCGGTGCCCGCCCGCATGAACTGGATCTCGCCTGGGCGGATCACGCCGCCTCCGCCCGAGCTGTCCTGGTGCTCGAGCGCGCCCTCCAGCACGTAAGACAGGATCCCCATGTCGCGGTGGCCGTGCGGGCCAAAGCCTGCGCCGGCCTTCACGCGATCATCGTTGATCACCCGGAGGGTTCTCAAACCCATATGCGCGGGGTCGTGGTAGTCGCCGAATGAGAAGGTGTGCGGCTGTCAAGCCAGCCCCAATCGGTGCGGCCGCGCTGGTCGGCAGATCCGCTGCTCGTTTCCCTACGGAAACACGAACTCGATCATGCCGAGCGCGATCTCGCGCTCGCCCATGATGACGGCGTCGGCCCCCGAACCGGTCAGATGCTCCACATCCGCGTCCGAGTGGGCCCGGGCCACGATGAGAAGGCCGGGGTTCAGGGCACGGGCGCGCTGAACGATCTCCACGGCCTCGAAGCAGTTGGGAATGGCCACGAAGAGGCGCCGCGCCTGGGCGATGTTGGCGGCGACCAGGACATCGGCGCGCACCGCGTTCCCCACGATCGCCGCGATGCCCCTCTCCCAGAGCCGGGCCCCAATGGTGTCGCCGGCCTCGATCACGACGAAGGCCTCGCCCCGCGCCAGGAGCGCGCTGCCCACCAGGCTTCCCACGCGACCGAAGCCGACCAGGACGGAGTGATCCTTGACCGCCACGGCCGGCGGCC
>JBOHPM010000176.1:0-6592 GCA_050731715.1 Candidatus Rokuibacteriota bacterium | reverse complement strand
CGCTGCAGCAGCTCGGTCAGCCCCACCGGCTCAACCCCATAGCGGGGCATGACGAGCTCCTCCAGGTAGGGATCGTAGGCCAGCATGTGCAACCCGAACCCCCGGGCCCGCACCGCCACCGCCCGGGCCACGTGGCCGAAGGCGATGAAGCCCAGGGTGAGACCCATCAGCCGCGGCCACTGCGAGAGCAAGGGGCGGCCCTCGGTCCACCGTCCGTCCCTGACGAACCGGTCCATGGTGACCAGGCGCCGATAGGTGGCCAGCATGAGCATCATGGCGTGATCGGCGACTTCCTCGATGAAGGTGTCGGGCACGTTGGTGACCGGGATTCCCCGCGCCGTGGCGGCGGCCACGTCGACCGAGTCGACCCCCACGCTGCCCAGCGCGATCACCCGACACCGTGCGAGGCCGTCGATCATCCGCGCCGTGATCCGACGCCCCTTGGCGTACAGGGCATCGGCGTCCCGGGCGCCCCGGACGAACTCGTCCTCGGTCCCGGCGGGGATCTCCACGATCTCCGCATCCAGCGGGGTCAGTGCCTCCATCTCCAGCTTGTAGCCGACGCCCGCCACCGAATAGCTCGCACCGACTGGGGTCACGATTGTGTACTTGGCCACGCTCACCCTCCCTGCCCCCACAGAAACGACCCGGGACAAGGGTTTATAGACCGATTCCGGGCGGAGTGCCAGTCATCCCTCACCGCATTGACGGCGAGCCCGGACGTCGCGTAAGGTCCGGCCCCATGGGTACCACCCTCCTGATGCTGCCGCCCCACACTCCCACCAGCCGGGAGTGGGCCACCCGGATCGCCGCCGCCCTGCAGGAGCTCTCGGTGGTGGTCGCCGAGGATGAGGGGCAGGCGGCGAAGGTCGTGGCTGACGCCGAGGCGATGTTCGGCACGCTGCCGCCCGCGCTGCTCCGCCAGGCCGCACGGCTCCGCTGGCTCCAGGCGCCGCAGGCCGCGCCGCCGGCCGGCTACTACTATCCGGAGCTGATCGCTCATCCGGTGGTCGTGACCAACTTCCGGGAAATCTACAACGACCACATCGGCGCGCACATCATGGCGTTCGTGCTGGCCTTCGCGCGGGGACTGCACACCTACTTGCCACACCAGCTCCGCCGCCAGTGGCAGCCCGCGCCGCTCGACACCGGGGTGGTCCACCTCCCCGAAGCCACCGCCCTCATCGTGGGCCTGGGGGGCATCGGCACCGAGGCGGCGCGGCTGGCCGCGGCCTTCGGCCTGCGGGTGATCGGCGTCGACGCCCGTCGGCGAGAGGCACCCGCAGGGGTGACCGAGCTCCACGGCCCCGCCGCGCTCGACGCGCTCCTGCCCCGCGCCGACTTCGTCATCCTGACGGTGCCGCACACGCTCGAGACCGAGGGCTTCATGCACCGGGCGCGGTTTCAGCGGATGAAGCGCAGCGCGTTCTTCATCAACATCGGGCGGGGCCTGACGACGCGGCTGGACGACCTGGTCGAGGCCCTGCGCGCCGGTGAAATCGCCGGGGCGGGCCTGGACGTGTTCGAGCAGGAGCCCCTGCCTGCCGCGCATCCGCTGTGGACGATGCCGGGAGTGCTCCTCACCCCCCACACCGCCGGGTACGGGCCGTACCTCGACGAGCGCCGCCTGGAGATCCTGCTCGACAACTGCCGCCGCTTCCTGGCTGGTCAGCCCCTGCGTAACGTCGTCGACAAGGCCCGCTGGTTCTGACGGCGATCAGCTGATGCCGGCCTGGGCCAGCACGTGCCGCATCCGCGCGGCCGCCAGGTCGGGGTCGCGGAGCAGGCCCGCCTGGTCCATCAGGACGAGCTGCCGGCTCAGGTGCACGACCGAGCGCGCGCTCTCGAGGCCGCCCACCATGCGGAAGTGGGTCTGGTGGCCGTTGAGGTAGGCGGCGAACACGACTCCGGTCTTGTAGAAGCGGGTGGGCGCGCCGAACACGTGACGGGAGAGCGGCAGTGTCGGCCTCAGCACCTCGGAGAAGCGGGTGCGATCCCCACCGTCCAGCGCCTGCAGCGCTGCCGCGGCCAGGGGCGCGATGACGTCGAAGATACCCAGCAGGGCATCGCTGTGGCCGTGCTCGTCCCCGGCGATGGTGGTGGGATAGTCGAAGTCGTCGCCCGTGTACATCCGGACGCCGGCGGGCAAGCGGCGGCGCAGGGCGATCTCCCGGCGCTGGTCGAGCAGAGAAACCTTGACGCCGTCCACCCGGCTCGTGTGCTCATTGATCACCGCCAGCAGCGTCGCCGCGGCCTGGTCTAGATCGGAGGAGCCCCAGTAGCCGGCCAGCGCGGGATCGAACATGTCGCCGAGCCAGTGGATGATCACCGGCTGCCGTACCTGGGCCAGGATGCGGCCGTACACCTTCACGTAGTCGTCCGGTCCCTTGGCGCAGGCGGCCAGCGCCCGGCTCGCCATCAGGATGATCCGTCCCCCCACCGACTCGATGAAGGCGCACGATTCCTCGTAGGCGCGGTCGACGTCCGCGACGGTCACCCGCGACGAGGCCGGCACGTCGTCGGTGCCCGCGCCGGAAAAGACCACGGCGCCGGGGATCGCCCGGGCCTCGGCCACGGTGCGCCGGATCAGCTCCCGGGCCGTGGCCCAGGGCAGACCCATGCCCCGCTGGGCGGTGTCCATCGCCTCGGCGACGGCCAGCCCCAACGACCAGAGGTAGCGGCGATAGGCCAGCGTGGCCTCCCAATCGAGGGCCACCTCCAGCGTGGGATCGATATCGGCGAGCGGGTCGGCGACGACGTGCACGGCGGCGAACGCCACGCGGCTGGTGAAGGGACCCGGCAGCGAGGCGATCGGAGCCCCTCCGGTCAACGTGTACTCGCCCAGGGTCCCCTGGGCGCCCGGCAGTCGCAGCGTGATCGGCATCGGATCCGATCCTCCTCCGGTGACGAGTGTAGCGCGAATCCCGGGCGCCGGTGTCAGTGGGCTGACGGGCCGTGCCAGCGCGAGGGGCGGAATCGGATTGTCGGGACAACGATCAGATCACCGTCATGCACGCGGGGGGAAGCACGACACGGACGTTCAACCAGCGGACCGGGGGCGGCCGCTGGCAGCTGCACGGCCGCTACACTTCAGACACTTCAGCGGAGGGACGGCGGGCTCGGTCAGTGTCAGCGACGCCAGCGGGCAAGCCGCGACCGATGCGGTCCGATTCGTCCGAGTCCCCCCAGCTAGTTGCAGGAATCGCGACAACCCCTCGGCTAGGGGTTCCTGGCCTGGCCCCACGCGCGTGGTGGACCGAGTGGCTGCTTTTGGGGGGCTCATCGTCCCAGAGAATGACCCGCGAGGGCTCAGGCCTCGAAACCTTGGCCAGCGCAGTCTCATCCAGGGGAGCGAGCCCGAAGAGTGGGTCAGCGGCGGGAGTGTATCCCTCGGCGAAGGCGACCCGGGCCCACGCTAGCAGGAACACCAGGACCACCAGGCCGAGCGCTCGTCTCATCGTCGTCTCCCACCGGGCATACCCAACCAGCGTTAGTTAGCGCGAACCGATCGGGGAGAGGTGTGGCAATCGATATGCCAGCCGCATCCAGGAGGCTAAGTTGCTGAAAGGGTGAAGCCTCGCTGTGGGCCGCAGCGCGGAACTGTCAAATCCGACGAACTACAGACCTCAAAGCTCGCCCAACCCCTCTCCGCGAGAGGGACACCCGCCGACCTCTTGTCAGGAATCTTTACGGTCGCGCGACCGTGGCCGTCGCCGGCCGGTCCTATCTGGCCATCGCCGAAGACGATTACTGATTGGCACCCGCGATGCTACGATCCCCATCCTCTCATCTCGTGAAGGCTTATTGCGCGTGGTGCCGGCAGCAGGGACGGGGCGGGGATCTCGGGGAGCGCGAGCCGTATTCCGATCCCCGGGAGACCCACGGCGTGTGCGACCGCCATCAGCAGGAGCTGCTGGCAACGCTGCCGTCGATGTCGTTTCCCGGCATCCAGGTCCTGCTCGTCGTCGGAGCCAAGGAGGGGGCGCTCTACGAGTACCTGCGCGTTCGTCTGGCCGGCGTCAGAGGCGTCCAGATCATCGTAGAACGTCGCCGGACCGATCGGCGGCGGGAGAACGGCGACATGCCCGGCGACCGGCGCAAGCGCGATCGCCGGGTGCGCCGGGGCCAGACGTCGGCGCTCGGCTACACGCTAGTGCGGTTTGGCCAGCCGCCGGCCGATCCGGTTCCCGTTCTGGGGGCCCTGCCATAGGCGACCCGATGCTCAGGCGCTCGACGCGCCGTCCCGCCGGCGCTCGACGACGGGGCTGCGCCGATCGCGGATCCGATGCTTTCGGAGCAGCGCGTAGAGCGTCGGCCGGCTGATCTTGAGCTCCTCGGCCACGCGGCTCAGGTTGCCGTCGTGCCGAACCAGCGTCTGCGCGATCATCTCGGCCTCCAGCCGGTCGCGGGCCTCCCGGAGTGAGACCGCCTGCGCCACGTGGCTGCCATCGAACGGCAGATCGAGATCCTCGGGCGTGATCGACGTGCCGTCGGCCATGGCCACCGCGCGTCGGACTTTGTTGGAGAGCTCCCGCACATTCCCCGGCCAGGGATAGGTCTCGATGGCGCGGATGGCCTCCTTGGTGAAACCCTTGAGGCGCTTGCGCATCTGTTCGCACAGACGCTTGAAGAAGATCTGGGCGATGAGGACGGCGTCCTCTCCCCGGTCCCGCAACGGGGGCAGCGTGATCGTCACCACGCTGAGCCGGTAGTAGAGATCCTCGCGAAACGTGCCGGCCTCGAGGGCGCGCCGGAGATCGACATTGGTGGCGGCGACGATCCGCGCGTCGACCTCGATCGGCTGCCGGCCGCCCACGCGCTCGATCGTGCGGTCCTGCAGGAAGCGCAGCAGCTTGACCTGCAGGGCTAGCGACATCTCCCCCACCTCGTCGAGGAACAGCGTACCCCGCTGAGCGTATTCGAGCTTACCCTTCCTGGCGTGCGTGGCGCCGGTGAACGCGCCCTTCTCGTACCCGAAGAGCTCCGCTTCCAGTAGGGTTTCCGGAATCGCCCCGCAGTTGATGGGAATGAAGGGGCCATCCTTCCGCCCGCTGCGCTCGTGGAGCGCCTTGGCGGTGAGCTCTTTGCCGGTTCCGCTCTCGCCCACCAGCAGCACGGGAACATCGGTGGTGGCCACTTTGCGGATGGACCCGAACACCTGGCGGATGGCCGGGCTGGTCCCGATCATCTCCTCGTCCTGAGGCTCGGTGTCCCGGCGGGCCAGGGCCAGCTCCTGCTCGGCCTCGTTCACCCAGCACGTCCGATGCATCACCAGCTTGAGGGCGTCGAGGTCGAAGGGCTTGCTCAGCACATCGCGCACGCCGAAGCTCAGGGCGCGCAGCACGTGGTGCCGCTGTCCGTGCCCGGTATAGACGATGACCCGCCGGCTGGTGGCTTCACCGCGCAGCTCCTCCAGGAACCGGAGCCCCTCTTCGGGGCTCTCGGGGCTGGGCGGCAGCCCGAGGTCGAGCAGGATTACGTGCGGCTCTTCGCGGCGCAGCAGGGCCAATGCCGTGGTCCGATCGCCGGCCGTCATCACGTCGAACTCGTCGCCGAGCCCAATCGCGAGCTGCCGGCTCATCTGGGGGTCGTCTTCGACGATCAGGGCCTTAGGACGTTGCATGGGCCCCCTGCTCCGCCATCGCGGCCCACGCCCGCCTCACAGGCTCGGGCGCGGCTGGCAGGACGATGGTGACCCGCGCACCGGGCCGGCCCTCACGATTCGTCAGGGCCAGGGTGCCGCCGTGGGACTCCACGATGTGCTTGGCCTGATAGAGTCCGAGCCCCAGACCGTCCGGCTTGGTCGAGCGGAACGGCCGGAACAGATCGTTCACCGCATAGGCCGGGTCGAGCCCGGGGCCATCGTCTTCCAGCACCAGCCGCACATACTCTTCGGATCCGTCGTGTTCGCGTCGCACAGTCACCTGGCCTTCCTGTTTCACAGCGTCGAATGCGTTCACCAGCACATTGAAAATGACCCGCAGCATTTCGTCAGGATCGACCTCGCTGAGCAGAGGCTGGTCGAATCCCGCGACGGTCACGGCCGTCGGCTCCTCACAACCCATCCCGCCCAGCAGATCGAGGGCGTGATGGACTAGCTCCCGGATGTCGGTGAGTCTCCGGCGCAGACCCGAGTGCGGGGGCTCGGCCGAGAGCCCGCCCAGGATCTGCCGCATCTGATCGCCCACGCTGCCGAGCATCCGCAGGGCCTCGTCCACGAGCGCCTGGTCGTCGCGATAGCGGCGCAGGTTCTTGACGGTGACACCGAGCAGATTGCTGAGATGACGGAGGTCGTGGACCACGCCCGTGGCCTGCCGGCCGAAGACCTTGAGCGCCTGGTTCTCCTCGAGCTGGGCCAGCAGCCGCCGTTCCAACTCGCGCTGGCGACGCAGGTCGCGCAGCACATAGATGGTGGCCGGCGCCGCGCTGGCGTCGGCCCGTCCCACCGAGACGGAGACTTCACGCTGCTCGCCCGACTTCGCCTGCAGCAGGCAGTGATAGCGCTGCAGCTGACCGGCCTCGATCCCGCGCGCACGGGCGATCGCATCGAGTTGCTCGCCGGCGATCAGCGCTCCGAGCGGCATGCCGGTCA
>JBOHPM010000175.1:0-6674 GCA_050731715.1 Candidatus Rokuibacteriota bacterium | reverse complement strand
CCCGACTCGCCCGCCGAGCGGGCCGGGCTCAAGCCCGGCGATCAGGTGGTCGCCGTGGCCGGCCAGCCGGTATTCACGCCTGACGAGCTCATGCAGGCGATCCAGAAGCGGCCCGGCCAGAGCTTCGAGATGAGCGTCCTGCGGAACGAGCAGCCCGTCAGGGTCGCAGTGACCGCGAACCCCGTGCGGGACAAGGGGCCGCTCGGCCAGGAGCTGGAGGTCGGTCGCATCGGCGTCAGCATCGTCACCAAGGCGCTCAGCTACGCGTCCTACTCGCCGCCCGAGGCCGTCTGGTACGGCCTCGTCCGCACGTGGGACATGACGGTGCTGACCGTCAGGGGATTCTGGAAGATCGTCAGCGGGCAGATCCCCCTCTCCAACCTGGGTGGCCCCGTACAGATCGCCTCGGAAACCGGCCGGCAGGCGCAGGAGGGGGCCGCGCCCCTGGCCGTGTTCACGGCCGTCATCAGCGTCAACCTCGCGGTCCTGAATCTGCTGCCGGTGCCCATGCTGGACGGCGGGCACCTCTTCTTCTTCCTCATCGAGGGCGTGCTGGGCCGACCGCTCTCGGTGCGGAAGCGGGAGCTGGCCCAGCAGGTGGGGTTCGTGCTGCTGATGCTGATCATGGTCCTCGCTCTTTACAATGACCTCGTGAGAATCGATGCCTTTCGACTGTTCAAATAGGACCAGGTCACCATGATCACACGGCGCCGGACGCGACAGATCCAGCTGGGCGGGCTCACCGTGGGGGGCGACGCGCCCATCACGGTGCAGTCCATGACCAAGACCGACACCCGCGACGTGCAGGCCACGCTGCTGGAGATCTGGTCGCTGGAGGCGGCCGGGTGCGACATCGTCCGCTGCGCGGTGCCGGTCCGGGAGGCGGCCGAGAAGCTCGGCGAGATCAAGCGCCAGATCCGGATACCGCTGGTGGCCGACATTCACTTCAACTACAAGCTGGCCCTGATCGCGCTGGAGCAGGGCGTGGACGGGCTGCGCCTGAACCCGGGGAACATCGGCGGCAAGAAGTTCGTGATGGAGGTCGTCAGCCTGGCCAAGGACCGTAAGATCCCGATCCGCATCGGCGTCAACGCGGGCTCGCTGGAGAAGGACCTGCTGGAGAAGCATGGGGGGCCGACGGCCACCGGCATGGTGGAGTCGGCCTTGCGGCACATCCACATTCTCGAGGAATGCGGCTATCCCGAGATGAAGGTGTCGCTCAAGGCATCCGATCCCCTGATGATGATCGAGGCCTACCGGATGCTGGCCGACCAGGTGGACTACCCGTTCCACCTGGGCGTGACCGAGGCGGGCACGCCCGGCGTGGGCACCATCAAGTCCTCGGTCGGCCTGGGGGCCCTGCTCAGCGCGGGCATTGGCGACACCATCCGGGTCTCGCTGTCGGCGGATCCCACCGAGGAGGTGCGGGTCGGCATCGATATCCTGAAGTCGCTGGGGCTCCGCAAGGGGGGCCTCACCTTCGTGGCCTGCCCCTCGTGCGGGCGGGCCGATGTCGATCTCGTGCGTCTGGCCCGGGAGGTGGAGCAGGAGTTCAAGGGATTGAACGAGGAGATCCACATCGCGGTCATGGGGTGTGAAGTCAACGGGCCGGGGGAGGCCCGGGCCGCCGACATCGGTGTGGCCGGGGGCCGCGGCATCGGCCTGATCTTCCGCAGCGGCGAGGTGATCAGGAAGGTGCCCGAGAAGGAAATCGTCCAGGCCATGCGTGAAGAGGTGGACCGGTTCCTGGCCGATCGACGCGCGGCGAACCCGGTGGCGCGGGAGGAGTGCTGATGGGCCAGTACCGCACCCATGTGTTCGTGTGCACCAGTGGTGAGACCTGTCCCACGCAGGGCGACGTGGAGCGCTTTGTGGCGTTCCTGCGGGGCGAGGCGGCCAAGGCCGGGCTCAAGACCCAGGTCCGGGTCAACAAGGCCGGCTGCTTCTCCCAGTGCGGTCACGGGCCGATGATCGTGGTCTACCCGGACGACGTCTGGTACGCGGGCGTCCAGGAGTCCGACCTCGAGGAGATCGCCCGGTCGCACATCGTGGGGGGGGTCCCCGTCGAGCGGTTGCGCTACGACCCCGGCGTCAAGGGGCCCAACAAGAAACCCGACGCTCACTGAGTCCCCCTTCCCGAGAGCCGGGTCGATGCGCCTGAGCCGCTCGCTCGTGGCTACGCTGCGGGAGGACCCCGCCGAGGCCGAGGCGCTGAGTCACAAGCTGATGCTGCGCGCGGGACTGGTCCGCCAACTGGCCGCCGGGATCTTCGTGTATCTGCCGCTGGGGCAACGCGTGATCGACAAGATCACCGCGATCATCCGCCAGGAGATGGACGCCATCGGCGGGCAGGAGATCACCATGCCCGTGCTCCACCCGGCCGAGATCTGGAAGCAGTCGGGCCGGTGGGACGGCATTCCCGAAATGTTCAAGCTCGAGGACCGCCACGGCCGTGACCTGTGCCTGGGCATGACCCACGAAGAGGTCATCGCCTGGCTGGCCGCGCGCGAGATCCGGTCCTACCGGGACCTGCCCCAGATCTGGTACCAGATCCAGACGAAGGAGCGCGATGAGGCGCGCCCCCGCTCCGGCGTGCTCCGCACGCGCGAGTTCCTCATGAAGGACTCCTACACGCTCGATCCCGACCTGGCCGCGCTGGAGCGCTCGTACGCGGCCCACGAGCAGGCCTACCGGAAGATCTTCACCCGCTGTGGCCTGCGCTTCCATGTCGTGCAGTCCGACACCGGGATGATGGGTGGTCACGGCGCCCACGAGTTCATGGCCCCCAGCCCGGCCGGTGAGGACGAGATCGCCATGTGCCCGCGCTGCGGCTATGCCGCCAACGTCGAGCTGGCCCGGGCCGTGCCGGTGGCTCCGATGTTCCCCGATGCAGGCCGCGGGGAGGTCGCCACGCCGCAGGCGCGGACCATCGCCGAGGTGGCGGCCCTGCTCGGCATCGACCCTCGTCTCACCATCAAGTCGCTTCTGTACGTCGCGCCCACGGCGGGGCCCGTGCTGGTGCTCCTGCGGGGCGATCACCACCTGCACGAGCGCAAGCTGATGCGCGCGATGGGTGAGGAGTGCCGGGCTGCGCACCCGGAGGAGGTCCGCCAGCACCTGGGCGCTCCCGTGGGGTCGGTGGGGCCGGTTGGCGCCCGGGTCCCGGTCGTGGCCGACGAGACGCTCCGGCAGGGTACCTACGTGGTCGGGGCCAACCGGGAGGGTGTGCACCTGCAGGGGGTGCAGCCCGGGCGTGACTTCGAGTGCCGCTTCGCTGACCTCCACGTGGCCGTGGCCGGTGAGGGCTGTGTGCAGTGTGGCGCGGCCCTCGTCATCGAGCGGGTCATCGAGATCGGGAACATCTTCAAGCTGGGCACGAAGTATTCCGAGGTGCTGGGTGCCACCTATCTCGACGAGTCGGGCCAGCAGCGTCCGGTGGTGATGGGCAGCTATGGGATCGGGCCGGCCCGGATCGCGGCGGCGGCGATCGAGCAGCTGGCCGACGGCGATGGGATCGTCTGGCCCCCCGCGATCGCGCCCTTCCAGGTGCACATCGTGGCCGTCAACGTCCGCGACGAGAGCCAGGCCCGGGCCGCCGAAGCGATCTACGCCGAGTGTGAGCAGCGAGGTGTCGAGGCGCTCCTCGATGATCGCGACGAGCGCCCGGGGGTCAAGTTCAAGGACGCCGACCTGCTCGGCGTGCCCCTCAGGGTCACGGTCGGCAACGCCTTCGTGAAGCAGGGAGTGGTCGAGTTGCGCGAGCGGCGGACCCGCCGGGAGACGCGGGTGAGCCTGCCAGAGGTGGCGGCGGCGATCGCCGCCAGCGAGGCGTTGCAGCAACCCTGAGCTTGCCTCCTCGGGGGGCACGTGCTAAAGTCTCGAAAAACTGGGCCAAGCCCAGTTTTTTACTTTTCATGGGAACGGGATGGAGGATACCGACACCGAGCTGGGCCAACGGATCGAGCAGGTGATCGAACCGGTGCTCCGGGATCACGGGCTGCAACTGGTCGACCTGGAGTGGCGGGCTCGTCGGCCCCGCTCCATTCTGCGTGTCTTCCTCGACGGGCCCGGAGGCGTGGGCATCGCAGACTGCGAGCGAGTGAGCCGTGAGGTCGGTGACCTGCTCGATGTGGCCGGCGTGATCGAGGGCTCGTACGATCTCGAGGTCTCGTCCCCCGGCCTGGACCGGCTGCTGCGCACGGAGCGTGAGTACCGGTGGGCGCGCGGCAAGCGCGTCCGGTGCTGGCTCAGCGACGGTCGCGAGGTGCGGGGGCGGCTGGTCGAGGCCGTGCGCGAGCGGCTGGTATTGGATCAGGACGGCCAGCAGGTAGCGGTGGAGCGATCGGGGGTGGCCAAGACGCGCCTGGACGCCGAGGTGCCGTGGCCGCGGCGGGGATAATGGTGTGATGAACCGTGAACTGTTGCTGGTGATCGAGCAGCTCGGACGGGAGAAGGGGATCGATCCCGAGGTCCTCTTCGAGGCGCTCGAGTCTGCCCTGCTGTCGGCCTCGCGGAAGACGCTGGGCGCCGCGGAGAACGTGCGCATGGAGATCGACCGCAAGACGGGCGCCCTCAAAGTCTACGGGCGCAAGAAGGTGGTCGACACGGTGGCCGATGCCAAGGTGGAGATCTCACTGGCCGAGGCCAAGGCGCTGAACCCGGAGGCCGAGCTGGACGATGAGCTGGAGCAGGAGCTGCCCCCGCAGGAGTTCGGCCGCATCGCCGCCCAGACGGCGAAGCAGGTCATCCTGCAGCGCGTGCGCGATGCCGAGCGCGAGCGCATCTACAAGGAGTTCGAAGGCAAGGAGGGCCAGATCCTGCGCGCGCTGGTCCACCGGATCGAGAAGCGCAACGTCATCCTGGAAGTCGGGAAGGCCGAGTCCATTCTGCCCGAACGCGAGCAGATCCCCGGGGAGCGGTACAATCCGGGAGACCGGGTGCGCGTCTACGTGCTGGAAGTGCGGCGGAGCATCAAGGGGCCCCAGATCACGCTGTCTCGGACCCATCCCGGGTTCCTGGCCCGGCTGTTCGAGACGGAGATTCCGGAGATCCAGGAGGGGATCGTCGTGGTCAAGGCCGCCTCGCGCGAGCCCGGCGAGCGGGCCAAGGTGGCGGTGGCCTCGACCAAGCGCGACGTCGATCCCATCGGCGCCTGCGTCGGGCTACGGGGAACGCGCATCCAGGTGATCAGCCGAGAGCTGAGGGGCGAGAAGATCGACATCATCGAGTGGTCGCACGACCCGGCGACCTTCGTGGCCCGGGCGCTGTCACCCGCCAAGGTCTCGTCGGTGGTGATCAGCGAGGAGCCCGAGGTCGAGGGGCAGGCCTCGGCGCTCGTCGTGGTGCCGGACAACCAGCTCTCCCTGGCCATCGGCAAGAAGGGCCAGAACGCGCGGCTGGCCGCCAAGCTCACCGGCATGCGGATCGACATCAAGAGCGAGGCCGAGCTGGACAGCGAACGGGACGCTCCGGAGGAAGGGGTGGACCGCGCCACGCTGGCCGAGCTGGTCGGGACTGACCCCGAGGTCGTGGAGGCGCTGATCGCGGCGGGGCTCGGCTCTCCCCGGGCGATTGTGCGGGCCGGGCGGGAGCGTCTGGCCGGCCTGCCGGGGCTCGGCGAGCGCGCCGACGCCATCCATGCGGCGGCCGCGAAGTGGGTCACCGCGCACGCCCAGGGGACCGGCACACCAGGAGCTCACGGCCCGGAGGATGCGATCTCCGCGTGAGGCCCGGGCAATGGCGGATGGCGAGTCGGGACCGCGGCGCACCTGCATCGGGTGTCGGCAGGTGAGGCCCAAGGCCGATCTGCTGAGGCTGGTCCGGCGACCCGACGGCACGGTGGGGCGCGACGCCAACGGAGTGGGGCGGGGCGCCTACGTCTGTTCGGACCCGGCCTGTCTCGAGCGGGCCACCCAGCCGGGACGCCTGGCGCACGCGTTCCGGCGCCCGAGCGTGCCGGGGCCGGAGCTGGTGGTGCCCGAACGGAAGCGAGCGATGCAATCCCAATCCAGTTCGTCAGTTCCCAGGAGGTGAGGGGGCTTTGGCTGCGGCAAAGATCAAGGTGATCGAGCTCGCGAAGGAGCTCGGCGTGACGAGCAAGGACATCATGCTCGCCGCCGAGGAGATGGGTCGCAAAGGTGTCCGCGCCATGACTGCCCTCGACACCACGTTCGCCAATGATCTGCGGGTCAAGCTCGGCAAGGGCCGGGACATTCCCGAGGAGGTCCGCCCCAAGCGCCCGCTCCGGGCCCGGACTGCCACGCCCGAGGGGGGCGAGGGCGAAGCGCCGAAGAAGGCCGCCCGCCCGCGCAAGCCCAGGGCCGAGGTGCCGGGTGATGCGGCCGGCGAGCCGATCGAGCTGAAGCCGGCCGCGACGATCGTCAAGCCCAAGCCGGCGGAGAAAGTGCCCGAGCCAGCCATCGAGGCGCCGGAGCCTGTCGTTCCCGTCGCGGAAGCCATCGAAGTGAAGCCTGTCCCGGTGGTGCCCGAAGTCCCGGTCTCGGTGAAGCCGCTCGCGGCCCCACCCTCGCCCCCGCGGCCGGCCGGTCCCCCGAAGCCCGAGCCGAAGATCGTGCCCTTCCGGCCACTGGAGCGTTCGGCGCCCCCGCCGCCACCGGCGCGCCCGGTGCCCCGTCAGCCGGCGCCGCCATTCGCCCCACCGCGTGTCGTTCAGG
>JBOHPM010000174.1:0-6679 GCA_050731715.1 Candidatus Rokuibacteriota bacterium | reverse complement strand
GCTCGGCTGGTGGGCCTTCGACTTCAACGTGCTGGCGGCGGGCCCGCTCCCGCTGGCGATCTTCCTGTTCGGCTGTCTACTGACCGCCTGGATCGTGGGCGTGGCCGTGTGCGCGTTGATCACGCTCTTCGGCAACCGGGCCGAGGCCTTCGCCTGGGCCAGCGTGAATTTCGTCCTGGTGCTGGCCGGCATCTACTACCCGATCTCGGTGTTGCCGGCGCCGGCGGCGGCGGTGGCCGCGGCGATCCCCCTCACGCACTTCCTGGACGCCTATCGCGCACACTTCGGCTTCGCGTCCGAGTTTCGCGCGCCGGTGGCCACCGGCCTGGCCCTGTCCATCGTCTACGCGGCCCTGGCCCACGGGCTGTTCCTGGCCGCCGTCCAGCGCGCCAGACGGACCGGCCTGCTCCTCAAGATGTCGGAGTGAGGAGCGCCGACAGGCCGATTTAACGGTTCAGGAAGGTCCTCACGCTGGCGGCGATGCCGGCGGCGTCGAGGCCATGCTTGGCGTAGAGCCCCGACGGATCGCCGGACTCGCCGAACCCCCGGACCCCGAGCCGCAGGAGCGGCGTGAGCAGCGCTTCGCTCAGCACCTCGGCGACCGCACCGCCGAGACCGCCCGCGATGGCGTGGTCTTCGACGGTGACCACGTGTCCGGTCCGCCCGGCCGACGTCAGCAGCACCTCCTCGTCCAACGGCTTGATCGTGGAGGCGTTGATGACCTCGGCCGAGATCCCTTCGGCGGCCAGCAGATTGGCGGCTTGCCAGCAGTTGTAGAGGGGGCCACCCGAGCCGACGAGGCTGACGTCCGCGCCTGGCCGCAGCACCTGCCAGCGGCCGAGGCGGAACTGGTAGCCGGGCAGTGAGACCGGCTCGACGTTCTGTCTCGTGAGGCGGAGGTAGAGCGGACCGTCGTGCTCGACCGCGTAGGCCACCGCCTGCTTCGTCTCCGTCTCGTCGGCGGGCTGGACGATGGGAATGTTGGGCAGGGCCCGCAGGCAGGCGACGTCCTCCAGTCCCATCTGGCTGTAGCCGTCCTCACCGATGGCGATCCCGGCATGAGTGCCGACGATCTTGACGTTGGCGTTGGTGTAGGCCACCGACATCCGGATCGTCTCGAAGCGGCCAGCCACGAAGCAGGCGAAGGAGCAGACGAAGGGGATCCAGCCGGCCAGGGCCAGGCCGGCTCCCACGCCGATCATGTTCTGCTCGGCGATGCCCATGTTGAAGGCCCGCTGCGGGTACTTCCTGGCGAAGCCCGCCGTCATGGTGGACTTCGAGAGATCGGCATCCAGGGTCACGATGCGCTCGTGATAAGGGGCCAGCTCGAGCAGGGCTTCGCCGAACGCGGCGCGAGTCGCCTTGGCGGGCATGTCGATCTCTACCTCCGCTCGAGGGCGCGGAGCTCGTCCGCGATGGCCCGGGTGCCTGCGTCCCGGCTCAGGTGCTCGGCCCAGGTGGGCTCGGACACCCCCAGGATCTCGCGGATGGCGGCCAGGGCCTCGGCCGGCTTCGGCGCCTTGCCGTGCCACTCGGGGTTGTTCTCCATGAACGAGACGCCCTTGCCTTTGACGGTGTGCGCCACGATGCAGCACGGCGTGCCGCGGGTGGCCTCGGCCTGGTCGAGGGCCCGGTCGATCTCGGCGATCTTGTGGCCGTCGATCTCCAGGACGGGCCAGCCGAAGGCCTGCCACTTGGCCGCCAGCGGCTCGACGTCCCGGATCCTGGCCACGAAGTCGTCGAGCTGGATCTTGTTGTAGTCGAGGATGACCGTGAGGTTATCGAGCGGCGACTCCGGCTGCCCGAGCTGGGGCGCCGCCATCGCCGCCTCCCAGACCTGGCCTTCCTGGATCTCGCCGTCGCCCAGGACACAGTAGACCCGCGCTGGCGAGCGGGCCAGGCGAAGGCCCAGCGCCAGGCCGACCGCGATGGACAGACCCTGACCCAGGGAGCCGGTTGCCGCTTCGACACCAGGGAGCAGCGTGCGATCGGGATGTCCCTGCAGCGGGCTCCCTAGCTTGCGGAGCGTGATGAGCCGCTCCGGCGGGAAATACCCGGCCCGGGCCATCGCCGCGTAGAGCGCGGGCACCGCATGCCCCTTGGAGAGGACGAGCCGATCGCGATCGGGCCAATCAGGCCGACGCGGGTCGTGACGCATCCGGCCGAACAGCAGAGTGGTGACGATGTCGATCACCGAGAGGGAGCCCCCGGGGTGCCCGGAGCCCGCATGGGTCAGCATGCGGATGATCTGGACGCGGCAGTCGCGGGAAAGCGTCTCCAGTCGGGCCAGGTCGACCATCAGCTCAGCTCCTCCATGAACCCGGCGATCTCCTCGACCTGGACGGAGCCCACGGCGATCTCGGGCGCGTAGACCACCTCGTCGGCGGCCCAGACGATGGTGCCCCTGACGTCCCCGGTCAGGCCGATGACGTTGCTCAGCACGTTGTTGATGTTGTCGTTGATCCGCACCGAGTTCGGCCGTAGCGGCGCCACGATGCGGCCGTCGCGGATGATATACGAGTCGCCCACCACGGTGCAGGTGAAATCGCCGGCCGGCAGGCCGTTGATGGGGTAGGTGTACCAGATACGTCCGATGTAGAGGCCGTCCTTCACGCGCTGCACGAGCTCCGACGCGCTCACGGTCTCGCGCCCCTCGACCACCACGTTGGAGGCGGCGACGGAGGGTTGGTTGTCGAACTGACGTCCACCACCCTCTCCGAAGCGAAACCCGTTGTGGGCGGCCAGGGCGGCGGCGGCCGTGACCCCGGTGGCGCCCAGCTTGACGGCTAGGGCAGGATCGCGTAGCAGGCGCTGGGCCTCGTACCAGCTGCTGAGACAGCCGACCAGAACCCCGTCCCGGATGAGATCGGTGCGGGCCGTGGGCAGGCCTTCGCAGGTGATCCCCTTGGAACCCATGAGGCCGGCGCGCGCGCCGTGGTCGTAGACGCTGAGCAGGGGCGAGGCGACTTGCCGGCCCAGCTTGCCAAGGAAGGGCGTGTTGGAAGCGTAGAAGGCGCTCGCCGCGCAGGCCGGCACCACGAGGTTGTTCAGCAGATCGGCCACCGGCTGGCGGCCCAGGATCACCGTGTACGTGCCGGTGGGAACCCGCTGCCCACCCACCGCTGCGATGGCGCGCTGGGCGGCCTCCACGCCGGCTTCGTCGCTGAAGTGCGCGAGGCGTGTGCCCGTGAACCAGCCCGAACCCTTGGCCCGATGGCCTTCCACCATCGCCGTCACGAACGCGCTGATCAGCGTGGACTCGTCGGTCTGGGGCTCCGGCATGTGGGTGGAAGCAATCGCCACGCGCTCCTGCAGGACCGTCGCGTCGCCCCCCAGAATGAGGCCGAGGGCGGCCAGGCCGGGCTCGCTCATCGCCAGCTCGGCGAGGCGCGAGGAGGCCAGGAACGTCGTCAGGGCGCCCCGGACGACCGTCCAGCCGGCCTCGACCAGGCGAACATCGTCCAGCGCCATGAGCTCCGGGTCGTGGTAGTCGAAGAGGGTCCGCGTCTGCCGGCCGGGTCGGGGCAGCGACACGAACTCGGGATCCCGCACGGCCGCGGCCCGAGCCTTGGCGAAGGCCCTCTCCGCCCCGCGCAGCGAGAGGTCGCCCGGCTCGGCGCCGAAGCCGAGCCGCGGGCCGTCCGGGCCCTCGAAGACGACCTGCAGGCTGAGGCCGTGGGACTCCGAGGACTTGGGCTCCTCCACGCCGTTGCACGGGATGTGGGACGTGTAGCAGAGGCGCGTGAGCAGGGCGGCGTTGGCCGCGGCGAACGCCTCGACCTCACGCACGCCGGCCTGGGCCTGCGCGAAGGCCAGGGCGCCCTCGACGGCGCGGGCCAGCGCGGCAGTATCGATCACCGCCGGCTGCCCGCGGTGGGATAGCCCTTCTGCACCCAGCCCGGCAATCCTTCGTCCAGGACCTTATGGTTGCGCCAGCCGCGCGCGTACAGGATATCGCTGGCCCCCCGGGCCAGGGCGTGGGGACAGGTTCAATAGAAGACGACGAGCCGGTTTCGGGGGATCTCCCGGGCGCGCTCGGGCAGGCTGCGCAGGGGAATCGAGCGCGCCCCCGTAATGTGACGCTCGTCGTACTCGGCGCGGGTGCGCACGTCGATGATGGTCGCCGGCTCACCGCGATCGAGCACGGCTTTGAGCTCATCCACGACGATGAACGCGGCAGGGTAGGCGGGCGGGGACGCGGGCGCGGCGGCGCCCAGGAGCAGGGCGGCGGACACCCCGACCGTCAGCGCGGGGCGCACCTCACCCCCCCACGACGCGGGCCCGGCTGCGAAGCGTCGGGCCGCCGTTGCCGAGCTTCTTGGTCTGCATGGGCTGGCCCTTGCCGCAGTTGGGGATCGGGTAGAGCAGGAAATCGCGGCCGACCGCGTCCACGTTCATGAGGTAATCGCGGCTGTCGGCGGCGATGCCCCCATCCCGGTAGAGGCGGCCCGGCTCGCCGTTTCGGATCTCGTAGACCGACCGCGCCGAGATGCGGAAGTTCTCGCGGCTCTCGGCGATGGAGGGCGTGCGATGGCCGGCGACGTAGTAGCCGCGCTCGACCTCGGCCACGATCTCCCGGGGATCGCGGTCACCACCGGCGAAGACGGTGTTGGACATGCGGATCAGCGGGACGAGGGAGGCCTCGGTGGCCTTGTAGTGGCCGTTGGGCGCGCCCCCGAAGATGGCCGCCGTCTGGCGACTGTTCATGAAGCCCGTGAAGATGCCGCGCTCGATGTGCACGACCCGACGGCCCGGTGTGCCCTCGTGGTCGTAGCGGTAGTGACCGTATCCGGGCAGGCCAGGGTCCGAGAATGCCGTGACCAGCGGCGAGGCCACCGGCTTGCCGAGCTGGTGCTCGTCCAGCGAGCGCAGGAGCCAGGACCGGCCAGCGTAGGCGGTCTCCATCTTCAGGGCCCGGTCGAGCTCCACGGGGTGGCCCACGATCTCGTGCGAGACCAGGGTGTTGTAATGGGGGTCGGTGACCACCACGACCTCACCATCCGAGGTGGGCAGGGCGGGCGCTGCGGCCAGCGCCACCGCCTCGCGGGCCAGAGCCAGCACGAAGTCGCGCAGTGGGGGGAAGCGCATCAGGGGCTCGGCCACGCCGCGGGCCAGGATCTCCCAGCCGCGCTGGTGCCCCATGACATCGTAGAGATCCTGGCTGACCGTCCCGGCGCCGGCCACCACCGAGCAGCCGCCCTGGGTGAGGGCGAAGGCCTGGTCGATCAGCGAGCCCTCCGAGGAAGCGAAGAGCTCGCGGGACAGCTGGGTGAGCACGCCCACGTAGTTGTACTGGATCCCGGTGGGGGTCGCCGCCACTTCGCGCGAGAGCTCGGTGGCCAGGCGGACCATGTCGGGGAGCGGCACGGCGCGGGGGTCCACCTCGTACACCGCGGGGACGGTGTCCACGCACACGGCGGTGGGATGCAGCCGGGTGTCCATGAGCGCCTCGCCGAGAGCGCCGAACTTGCCCCGGGCGTCGGCTTTCATCTCGGCGTTTACGATGGCGCGGCGCCATGCGCGTTCGATGGCCTCGCGGATGATCGGCTCGAGGCGGGGAAGGTCGGCGACGCCCAAGCTCATCCCCACGTAGCCAGCAGCCATCGCCCGTTCGCCGCCCAGCACGCGAACGCCCAGGGACAGTGCGTAGTCGTCGCCGGAGAACCGGCTCGCGCCGTTCTCGGCCGCGGCAGCCTTGGCTTCGACGGCCTCCAGGCGCAGATCGGTGTACGTCAGATGGCGGAGCCGGCGGGTGCTCTCGTGGAGCAGGTCCCGGACGGTGGGCTTGAGGCCCTCGATGATCTCCACCGAGACCCGGGCCGCCGTCACGCGTCCGACCCCAGGGGTTCGACCAGGACGTCCTCGCCCGGCGCCACGTCGCCGCGTTCCTCTTCCAGAACGATGAGACAGTTGCCGGCGACCATCGAGCTCAAGATCCCCGATCCCTGGGGGCCGGTCGTCCGCACACGCCAGACCCCGGAGTCGAAGGTGAGAATCCCACGCTTGAACTCGCGGCGGCCCGGCTTCTTGCGCATCGGCTCGAGGGCCTGCGCCGACCACAGCTCAGGCAGAACCCGGCGCCGGCTGGCCAGTGCGTAGAGGGCGGGCCGCGCAAACAGCAGGAAGGCCAGCATGGAGGCCACGGGATTGCCGGGCAACCCGAAGAAGTGAGCCGCTCCGATCCGGCCCACGGCCAGCGGCCGCCCCGGCTGCATCGCGACCTGCCAGAAGTCGATGCCCCCGATCTCGGTGAGGACCTCCTTGACGAGGTCGTAGGCGCCGACCGACACGCCACCCGAGGTGACCACGACGTGGGCGAGGGCGGCGGCCTGGTCCAGGTGCGCCCGCAGCGCCTCGCGGCGGTCGGGCACGATGCCGAGGTCGATCACCACGGCGCCGCACTGCTCGGCCAGTCCTCGCAGCGTGGATCGATTCGCATCGTAGATCTGGCCCGGCTTGCGGGGAGCGCCGGGCTCGGCGACCTCGTCGCCCGTCGAGAGCAGAGCCACGCGGGGGCGCTGGCTGACGAGAATCTGGCCGTGACCCAGTGAGGCCATGAGCCCGATCTCCTGCGGCCGCAGGACGCTGCCGGCTTCGATCACGACATGGCCACTCTGCACGTCCTCGCCCCGGAGGCGGACGTTGAGTCCCTTGCCCAGCGGCGGCACGTGCACGCGAC
>JBOHPM010000173.1:0-6732 GCA_050731715.1 Candidatus Rokuibacteriota bacterium | reverse complement strand
GATCCACGCCCAGGCCCGGGCCCTGGGGAATCGCGATGCGGCCGTTCTTGGGATGGATGGCCTCGCCCAGCGGGTTGTCGGCGAAGTCGCAGTAGAAGCGCTCCACCAGCGAGGCCGTCGGCATCGCGGCGATACAGTGGATCGACGCGAGGAGCCCGGGACCGAAGTACGCCGAGTGCGGCACGACCTGGACCCCGAACGTCTCGGCCAGCGTCATGACCCGGCGCATCTCGGTCACCCCGCCGATCTTGGTCACGCTCGGCTGGGCGTACGTGATGGCCCCGGCCTCGAAGGCCCGGCGGAACTCCCAGACCGTGCCGTAGTTCTCGCCGGCGGCGGTAGGCAGCCCGCCCCGGGCCCGCACCTCGGCGAGCCCGGCGAGATTCTCCGGGGGCCACACCGGCTCCTCCAGCCAGTGCACGTCGAGCGGGGCCAGTCGCCGCGCCATCTCGACGGCCTCGGCCACCGACCAGGGACAGTTGGTGTCGACCATGATCGGGACACCCGGGCCCGCGGCGTCGCGTGCGGCCTTGACCTCGGGCACGGTGATCTCGTGGAGCTTGATGTGTCGGTAGCCGCGGGCCAGCGCCTGGTCGGTATGATGGGCAACGGCCTCGGCCGTGCCGTATCGCAGGAGGCTGGCGTAGGCGGGCAGGTCGGCGCGGGGGCCGCCGCCCAGCAGACGGTAGAGCGGCAGGCCGGCGATCTTGCCGGCGATGTCCCAGAGGGCGATATCGATGCCTGACAGCGCGTAGATCGCCACCCCGTTCCGGCCGACGCCGTGCAGCGCACGCTGAAGCTCGTCGTTGATCGCGAGGATGTGGCCCGGGTCCCGACCCACGCAGAGGGGGCCGAGCAGCGTGTCGATGGCGGCGCGGGTCGCCGGGTAGATGCGGTGGCCGAACGCTTCACCCCACCCGGTGATCCCGGCGTCGGTCTCGATACGGACCAGCAGCATGTCGATGCTGGTGCGGGGCCGGCCGCCCAGCATGGGTGTGGCCCCTTCGATGATCATGGGCAGGTTCAGGACGAGCGTGTCGACCCTGGTGATCTTCATGCGGGCACCATACCGGTTTGTCCTCTGACTGTCGAATATACCCAGCCCCTGGTGGACTCACCCGCTGGCGAGGAGGATGGGGTGATCGCCATGGACTTCAAGAGTCAACCTTGCTCAAAGGGCAAGAGACGCTCGCCGCTCGAGCGCACCCGGCGGGCCCCTGTTCCGCATGCGGCTCTACGATCTACGCCCCGAGGCCGGCCTCGTTCCGCCGCCAGCCGAGGCGAACGCTCCCTCCACCTAGCTCACGCTCCGGGCTCGCCTCGATCATTCTCCGGACGATCCGGCCGGAGGATAGTCGAGCGATCCCCGAAGCTTGGCGATCGCGTCGGGCGGAAACTTTGGAATGAACATCGCCCGCTGGGCGCGCCACTCCTTGACGCGGCCCTCGGCATGCTGGATCTCCTTCGCGTCGAGCGGAGCCTTGTCCACTTGATAGTCGAGCCGGGCCGGAATTGCCAGCTCGGTTCCCGCTGCCTTGATGACGTCCATGATGCGCAGGTTGAGATCCTCGCTGATTTCCAGAAACTCCCCGTAATCCCTGGTATCGGCATACGCGAACACATCGAGATCCAGGGAATACTCGCCGAAGCCGACGAATCGTATCCGGGCCGGGTCCGGCAAGACTCTCGGGTGTCCGTACAGAAGCTTGCGGACCTCGACCAGGATGTAGCGGACCTGGTCCGGCGTCGTCTCGTAGCGCAGCCGAATCCTCGGGTGATACCAGATCCTCCTACGCGCCGAGTAGTTCTCCACTCTGCCCTTCGAGAAATCCGCGTTGGGCACGGACAGGACCGTGTGGTCCAGCGTACGGAGGCGCGTCGACCGCATGCCGATCTCTTCCACGATGCCCAGCGTGTCGCCGAAGCGACAGAACTCGCCGACGCGCACCGGCCGATCGGCATGGAGCGTCAGCGCCGCGATGAGGTTCTCGATCGTCGGCTGAGCCGCCAGGGCCAGGGCCAAACCGCCGACTCCGAGCCCGGCCAGCAAGGGCACCACCGGGAGGCCGAGGAGCTGAGCGCCATACACGCTGACCAGGATGGCGAAGGCCAGCGAGAGGATTCGCGCGGCCAGGCGAACGATCGCCTCGTTCAGACTGCGCGTCTTGAACCTCGGTGAGGCCACGATGATCTCGGCGATGAGCTCGCCGATCAACAGGACGGACCAGGCGAGAGCCATGACGAGGATGGCCCCGAGAATCGTCGCGATGATCACGCGCGCCTGCCCCGTGATATTGATGGCGTCACTCACGAAACCCAGGGACCAGGCGGCGAGGCTCACCGCCACCGGGAGCACCAGGCGACGCGCGTCCTGGCGAATCGGGTGGACCGCTCCCAGGCGATTGATCCCGCTGCGCACGGCGGTCAGCGCGCCCAGGAGCGCCAGGAAGGCGAAGCCGAACACGATCCAGCGCCACAGGGCCTGGTCCCACACCCGCGCCTTGGCCCAGAGAGGGAGCGCTTCGGTCAGCTTCCAGGGGATGTATTCGGGCACACCAATCGTGGTGAAAAAGGCGTAGGCGCCTTCCCAGGACCCGGGCCGGTACGGCCGGCTCTGCACCTTTCCATAGAATTCCGGGAGGCGCGTGAGCGTCTCCGGCGAGAAGAGAAATTCACCGGCCCGCTCCCCTTTTGTCGCTTTGGCGATGACGATCTCCGTGTGGGGAAGTCGCCACCGATCGAGGCTCGCCGCCGACATGGCCTGGGCGTCGGGCACCGATGCCGGATCCGGCAGGTCGACACGATCGAGGATCTCCTTGAGGAGCAGCATGGACTCCAGGCTGACCCGCAGGCTCAGCGTAGGCGACACCTCCGTGAGATCCAGACATCGGACGGCCCGACCCAGGAAGGTGCGCAGGCGGCCCTGATGGACCTTGGCCTGCGCCGAAAAGTAGAGTCCGGGCTCCTGCCGATAGACCGTCATCAGCGAGGTGAAAGCCTCCGAGGCCGCCTTCATGTTCTCGACGAAGCTCTGCAGCGTCGCTCGCGGGCTGGAGGTATCGGGGGGCTCGAGTGGATAGACGTCCGGTGCGGCGGCGACAGCCCAGGTCGGGCTTGCCAGCCCGATGGCCAGGGCCAGCACGATGGCTACGGCTCGGCTGCTGACGTCAAACAATGCTCACGTCGAAGACGTGGTAACCCCACGGCGGCAGGTCGAGAAAGAGCCCACGCGAGCCGAGCTCGCTCCCATCACGATCATAGCTGGCGGCGCTCATGAGGTCTTTGAGCCGGACCGTGCGGCCGGCCAGGTCACCAAACAGGGGGCGCACGTAGCACTGGCTCTGATGAGCGGCATAGTTCACGGTGATCAGCAGCCGGTGGCCGTTCCCGGCGTGCCAGGACCACGCCAGGAAGTCATCCCACGTCCCGTTGCCGTCCCAGGCCGGCACGCATTCGAGCAAGGCCCACTGGCCTTCCCGCACCGCCGGTTGCCGCAGCACCGCCAGGAGACTCTCGTAGAACCGTTGCCGGGATGGATCGGGCGCTTCCTGCGGCCCGCGGACCAGGTGCGGCGAGATGCGCTTGGACCGGCCCTCGAACTGCCCCTGATGGAAGAAGCGCAGGCCCGGCGACAGAAACGTGATGACGGCGGCGGCCTCATGGGGGCCGGCCGCGAAGGTCGCGGCCGCCCGCGGCTCGTCGTGATTCTCGAGGAAGCGGGCCACCTTGGATTGGAAGTCGAGCCCGGCCCACAGGTGCTCGCGCACCGGGCGGGCATGGCCCTCCCGAAGGCGGTCGTAGAGCCGCTTGTCGTAGGCGTAGTCGAATCCTTGCTGCAGCATGGTCCACTCGAGATCCCAGTAGACCTCGGCCATGAAGGTGAACCCCGGATGCTTCTCCCGCACACGCGCGGTCGTGCCGGGCCAGAACGGCTCGGCCTTGCGGCCCCAGGTGCGCTCGAAGACGTCGGGGAGGACCAGCATGGCCATGTCGCAGCGCACGCCGTCGCACTGGCCGCCGATCTTCAGGAGCTCGCCGAGCATCGCCTGCTGGGTGGCCGGGTTGCCATAGTCGAGCTGGAGGGTATCTGGCCAGCCCGCGAAATACGGGTCGCGCCCATGGGCCAGCAGGAGCTCTCCGTGCATCCGCTTCACCCAGGTGTAGTTCTGGGGGGCCCGGGTCAGGTCGAGCTCGGTCCCGGAGACATAGTATTCGGGGTGGTCCTCTACCCACGGATGATCGAGGGCGGTGTGGTTGGGGACGAAATCGAGCATCAACTTCAGGCCGCGAGCCTGCAGCCGCTGGCGGAGGCGGGCGAGCGCCGCATCGCCCCCCAGGTCGGGATGCACTGTGTACCCGGTGATCGCAAATCCGGAGCCTCCGATGTCCTCCTCGCTAAGGTCCGGCAGCGTCTGCTCGAACTCGTGGCGCCATTCGGGCAGGGTCCGGGAGATCCGCTGGCCGGCCGGTCCCGTGCCCCAGACGCTCAGGAACCAGACCCAGTCGAACCCCATGCTCGCAATCCGGTCCAGCTCGGTGTCGGGGATGTCGTCCAGAGTCGCCCGGCGGCCCCGGGCCCGAGCCAGCTCCGTCAACCACACGCGGGTGTTGATCTGGTAGAGAGAGGGATAGAGCGCTCGCATCAATTCCCCCTTTGCCACGTCTGCGTCTTGTAGAAGGGCCCGAGGTAACCACGGACCTTGAGCTTGCCGTCCTCCGGCCAGACCTCCGCCGTATAGACCTTGCCGTCGGCGGGATCGGTGATCGTGCCGCCTTGTACTTGTCATCGCCGGTGCACCTTGGTGCACCGCTTGGGCTGGCCCTTGTCGTCCGTGGCCGGCTCAAGGCCACGATCTTGCCCGAAGAGCTTTCCGTCTTCCAGATATATCTCGACGCGAGTTCCCACAATCGCCGCACCGTCTTCCCCTCTGTTTCAGGCCTTGGGTGTCACCGCCGCCCCGGGCTTGCCACCCAGAGCTTCTGGGGCGGTTTCCACGAACGCGCCTTTCTTGCCGAATTCGAGGAGCTGCTGAGGCGTGACGGTCCCGAACAGATGCATCATCCGGGCGACGATCCCCGTCCAGCCCGTCTGATGACTCGCCCCGAGACCGGCGCCGGTGTCGCCGTGGAAGTATTCGTAGAACAGGAGAAGGTCCCGCCAGTGTGGATCCTGCTGGAACTTCGGAGTGCCTCCATAGACCGGCCGCCGGCCCTGAGGGTCGCGCAGGAAGATACTGCTCAGCCGGCGCGCGATCTCCTCGGCGACCTCGTACAGGGTCATGTACCGCCCGGAGCCCGTGGGGCATTCCACGGTGAACTCCTTGCCGTAATACGTGAAATACTGCAGCAGGGCGCGAATGATCAGCCCGTTGACAGGCATCCAGATCGGCCCGCGCCAGTTCGAGTTTCCACCGAACATGCCGCTGTCGGATTCGGCCGGCAAGTAGGACACCGTGTATTCCTGATCGCCCACCTTGAACACGTAGGGATGCTCGGCATGGTAGCGGGACAGGGCCCGGATCCCATACGGGCTCAGGAACTCCTTCTCATCGAGCATGATGGCCAACACGCGCCGGAGCCTGGTCTCGTTGAGGACCGAAGCAAGCCTCCGGCCGGCGTAGCCTGGCTTGGCCGGGTCGTGGATGAAGCTGTACAACTCCGGGCGCGCCTCGAGGAACGTGCGCAACCGTTGCCGTAGCTCCGGGTACTTCTCCAGCAGTTGACCCTCGAACTCGGTGACCGCGCACAGCGGGAGCAGCCCGACCATGGAGCGTACTTTGAGTCGCTGGGCGCTGCCATCGGGCAGCCGGAGGACGTCGTAGAAGAATCCGTCCGCCTCATCCCACATCCCCGTGCCCTCGCCGGCGCGCATCATCGCCGAGGCGATCCACAGGTAATGCTGGACGAACTTCATCGCCATCTCCGTGTAGCCCGGCCGGTGCATCGCCAGCTCACCGGAGATCTCGATCATGTTCTGGCAGAACAGCGCCATCCAGGCGGTGCCGTCCGCCTGCTCCAGATAGCCGCCGGTGGGCAGCGGCGCGCTGCGGTCGAACACGCCGATGTTGTCCAGCCCCAGGAACCCGCCCTCGAAGGCGTTGTTGCCGGCGCGGTCCTTGCGATTCACCCACCAGGTGAAGTTGAGCACCAGCTTGTGGAAGGACCGCTCGAGCCAGTCGAGGTCGCCCTCACCGCGGCGCGCCTTTTCCAGGCGGTAGGTGAAGATGGTCGCCCAGGCATGCACCGGGGGATTCACGTCGCCGAAGTTCCACTCGTAGGCAGGCAACTGCCCGCTCGGGTGGAGGTACTGGTCCCCGACCATCAAGTCCAGCTGCCGCTTGGCGAAGTCCTCGTCGGCCAGGCTCAACGCGAGGACGTGGAAGGCCAGGTCCCAGGCCGCGTACCAGGGATATTCCCACTTGTCGGGCATCGAGATGATGTCCGCGTTGTGCATGTGGTGCCAGTGATCGTTGCGGGGAGCGCGCCGCCGGGGGTTGAACGGATCCGCGCCGTGCTCGGTGAGCCAGCGGTCGACATCGTAGTAGTAGAACTGCTTGGACCACAGCATCCCGGCGATCGCCTGGCGCATCACGTTGGCCCCGTCAGCCCCCACCGAGGCCGGGATGATCGACGCGTAGAACTCGTCCGCCTCCCGCCGCCGCGCCTGCATCACCCCGTCGAAGGTGGCGAACGGGCCCCCGGGGTCAGCCTTCGTCGTCCACCCGGTGGGCG
>JBOHPM010000172.1:0-6737 GCA_050731715.1 Candidatus Rokuibacteriota bacterium | reverse complement strand
GCATGACCCACAGGGCCACCAGGAAGAACAGGGTGACGAAGATGTAGTAGGTCAGGGGGACGTTGAGGTCGAGGCCGAGGATGCTGGGCCGCGGGATGCCGGGCATGCCGTCCTCGCCGCCGGTCACGGTCGTCCACTGGTAGGCGATGAAGTAGAACATCTGGTTCAGCGCGAAGGTCAGCATGATGAAGTAGAGCCCGGATCGCTGCACGCACAGGTAGCCCACCAGCGCCGCCGAGAGGGCTCCCACCAGTAGCCCGATGCCCAGGGCCAGCAGCACGTCGATCTGCTGGTGCTTGAGCAGGTAGCCGGCCACGTAGGCGGCCGAGCCGAAGAAGGTGGCCTGCCCGAACGACAGGAGCCCGGTGTAGCCGAGCATGAGGTTCAACCCCAGCCCGAAGATCGCGAAGATCCAGATCTCGGTGGCCACCGCGTGGCGAACGACGAGCGGGACGAGGACGACGGCGGCGCCGATCGCCAGTAATCGTAGCGGGGGCCGCGAGGTCGGCTTTGGCCGTGGGTGGCCTGCTCTCGGCGCGTGTGGCTCCGTCACGCCCGGTCAACCCGCATCACCGAATCCCAAATAATCCCTGGGGGCGAACGAGCAGCACCACGGCCATCACGGCGAAGATGACGGCCACCGAGGCCTCCGTCCACACGAGGGCGACCAGGCTCTGGGCCAGGCCGATCATGAGCCCGGCCACGATGGCGCCGGGCAGGTTGCCGAGCCCGCCCAGCGCCACCACGACGAAGGCGATCCCGAGCATGTCGACACCCATCAGCGGATTGAGCCCCCGGATCGGCGCGGTGAGCGCGCCCGCGAGGCCGGCCAGGTAGGCGCCCAGCGCGAAGGCGGCGGTGAAGAGCCGGTGCACGTCGATCCCGAGCAGCGACACCATCTCCCGGTCCTCGATGCCGGCCCGCATGATGGCGCCGTAGCGCGTCTTCTCGAAGAAGAGCCAGGCTCCGAACACGAGGAGCCCCGCCATCACCATGACGAACAGTCGATACTTCGGGTAGATGGTGATACCCAGGTCCACGCCGCCGCGGAGGATCGGCGGCGGGAGCTGGCTCATCCCGACCGGGCCCCACACGACGATGATCCCCTCGGTGAGGATGAGGGACAGGCCGAAGGTGAGCAGGAGCTGATAATCGTGGCCGGCCCGGTAGAGCGGGCGGATGCCGGCGTACTCGATGAGAATCCCCAGCGCGGCCACTCCGACCGGGGCCAGCACCAGGGCCAGCCAGAAGTTGTCGACGACGCTGAGCGTGGTGGCCAGCAGGTAGGCGCCCACAGCAAACATGGCGCCGTGGGCGAAGTTGGGGATGTTGAGGACGCCAGTGACGATGGCCAGGCCGATGCCCATCAGGGCATACAGCATCCCCGTGGCGACGCCGTTCAGCACCTGGGTGAACAGCAGACTCGCGTTCACGGGGCGAAGGCTCGGCGCTGGCCGCTAGACCGCCCCGATGTCCTTACAGGCGCCGTACTCCGCCGGCAGCGGCGTCGACCCCGTGGCGATGATGTCGGCGAAGTCCATCGCGTGCTTCATCTGATCCTTCTTCTTGCAGCGCATGAAGAAGTACGGCCGCAACGTCTGATGGGTCTTGGCATCGACGCGCATCTTGCCGACCAGATCCTCGACCTCGAGGCCCTCCAGGGCTTTGAGCACCTCGACGTGGTCGGTGGACTTGGCGCGGTCCATCGCGTGCAGCACCATGCGGGTCATGCCGTAGGCGGCGGCCGGCGCGTAGCCGGGCGGGTTGCCGTGCTTGGCCTGGTAGCTCTTGGTGAAGGCCTTGGCGACCGGCGTGTCCGCCGTGTAGTAGAAGTTCGAGCCGACCCAGATGTTCTCGCGGATCTCGGGGGCCAGCTGGACCAGCTCCTCGACCCCGGAGGACCAGGTCATGATGAGCGGGATCTTGGGGGTCAGGCCGAAGTTGAAGATCTCGCGGGCGCCCGTCACCGCGTCGAGCCCGAAGTTGATCATGGCCACGACGTCGGGCTTGTTGCCCGCGGCCTTGGTGACGTAATTCGAGAACTCCCGCTCGCCCAGCGGGTGGCGGTCGGCGCCCACGAACTCGATCCCATGGGTCTTGCCGACCTCCTTGATGTACTTCTCCACCGACCAGCCGAAGGCGTAGTCGGCGACCAGCAGGTGCCAGCGCTTGGCCTTGGGGTTGGCCTTCATGAAGGTGTCCACCACGGTCTTGGCCGCGGTGTAGGGACTGGCCGCCCACTGGAAGGAGTAGCGGTGGCAGCGGGAGCCCGTGATGTCCTCGGTGCCGCCGCTGAAGTAGTGCAGGACCTTCTTGCGCTTGGCGACTTCGGAGACGGCCAGGGCCACGCCCGAGGACCAGGGGCCGATGATGTACTTCGCGCCCTCGCCGTCCACCGCTTCCTCGGCCCGCCGGGTCGCCCCGGCCGCCTTGGTCTCGGAGTCGCGGGTGATGTACTTGATCGCCCGACCCTGGGCCTTCATCCCGCGCTCGTCGAGGGCCATCTTCATGCCCCGATCGAGGATCGGGCCGACGTCGGCGAAGGCGCCGGTGAAGGGCCAGAGGCCGAGCATCACGACGTCGCGTGACTGCGCCGACAGCACCGCCGGCACCCCCGCGACCGCGGCGGTGCCGGCCGCGCCCGCGCTGAGCTTCAAGAAGCCACGCCGCGTCACCTGAGCCATGGCCAATCCTCCGCGTGAGGGGAACGTCTGCGCGATCCCGTGTCGCGCGACCGGGATGGTAGCACAGGGTGGCGGCCTGCGGCGCTCGGGGGTCACGACCCCCTGTCGCGGTGGCGGCAGGGGGTCGGACGCCGTCAGCGCCAGATCAGCGAGGCTTGTCTTCGGGGCGGAGCAGCCAGTAGTAGACCGTGTGGTCCCGGCCGTTGACCTCCAGCTTCACGGTCTGGGCCGGCTTCCAGTCGCCCATGTCGAAGTCGTGCGAGACGATCCGCGTGCCCGGACGCAGCTCGGCGAAGAGCTTGGGACGCAGCTTGAGGTTGAGCGACTGCAGCAGGTACAGCGTGACGACCGTGGCCTCCTTCAGGTTGGCCTCGAAGAGGTCGCCCAGGACGAAGCGCACCCGCTGGTCCACGCCGGCCTTGACGGCGTTCTCGGTGGCCTCGCGGACGCGGTCGGGGTCGATGTCGTAGCCGACGCCCCGGGCCCCGTACCTCTTGGCGGCGGTGATCAGGATGCGGCCGTCACCCGAGCCGAGGTCGTAGACGACGTCGTCCCTGGTGACCTTGGTGAGCTTGAGCATCTGGTCGACGACGGGCTGGGGCGTCGGCACGTACTGCACGTCCGGCTCCCGGACCTTCTGCTGGGTCTGAGTCTGACCGAGGGCCGTCGTCGCGGCGACGATGACGGTGAGCGCGAGGGCGAGGGCAAGTCGCACTGATCTCATGTTGATAGGTCTCCCGGGTTGGGGCCGGCGGTGCGGCCAGCCGTCAGACACATCACGAGCACGCCAGTGGCCAGGACCGCGAGCCCCACCACGGCACCGACCCCGGCGTAGCGCACGCTCGAATAGAGCAGGTAGGCCGCAACCCCACAGAAGACGAGTGGGGTTACGGGATAGCCGGGGACGCGGAATGGGCGAGGACGTTTGGGGTCCGACCGACGGAGGACGATGAGCGAAGCAACGGTCAACAGGAAGAAGAACCAGAAGACCGGCGCGGTGTACTCGACCATGGTTTTGAAGCCATGACGGGTGAGCGCGCCGAGCAGGACCAGCGCCAGGGCGACCGCCCCCTGGGCGAGCACCGCGTTGGCGGGGGTTCCGGTTCCGGCATTCCAGTGGCCGAGGAAGCGGAATGCGGGAGCGTCACGGCCCAGGGCGAAGGCGCTGCGGGCCCCGGTGAGCACGGAGGCGTTCGCCGACGTGAAGGCGGCGATCGCGACGAGCAACGCCATGACACCGGCTCCGGCGGGCCCCATGGCCCTGGCCATGAGGTCTGCCGCCACCGCCTGCGACGCTGCGGTGCCCTGGAGCCCCAGGCCGCGCAGATAGACGAGGTTGAGCCCCACGTAGAGCACGGTGACGAGGACGATGCTCAGGACCAGGGCCCGAACCATGTTCCGGCTCGGGTCCCGCACCTCCGCGGAGACGTAGGCGGCCTCGTTCCATCCCCCGTAGGTGAAGAGGACGAAGACCATCATCAGCCCCAGGCCCGACGGCGTTACCGCCGCGGTGCTGGCGCCCGCGGAGCGGACCGGGTCGACCATGAGTCCAGCCGCCGCGACGAGCAGCACCCCGAGGACCTCGAGCACGGTGAAGATGTTTTGCGTCGTCTTGCTGTGACGGATGCCGAGGACGTTGATGCCGGTCAGCAGGGCGATGGCGAGCGCAGCCCAGATCGCCGATCCGAACTCGCCCAGGGGCAGGAGGGTGACGACATAGTCACCGAGGACGAATGCCAGCAGCGCGATCGATCCCGGCTGGATGACGCTGATGCGGGCCCAGCCGAAGAGAAAGGCCAGCCGGGGCCCATAGGCCCGGTGCAGGAAGTGGTAGTCCCCGCCGGGGTGGGGGTAACTCGAGGTGAGCTCGGCGTAGCAGACCGCACCCAGGAGCGAGATGAGGCCGCCGGCGAGCCAGGCCAGCACCACCACGACCTCGCTGCCGCCGAAGAAGGCCACGGGCGAGGGGGTGCTGAAGATGCCCACGCCGATGACGGTTCCGACGATGAGGGCGACGGTGTCCCGGACGCTGAGACTAGGCCGAGGCACGGCCCGCGCGGACGGAGCCGACGCGATCGACGGGGCGGTCAGGCCAGCCACGGGGGGTAATGGTACCGCAACACAAAAGCCCTCGCCGGGGGCCCCGGATCAGCCGCTCAGGCCGCCGGCCGGCGGCCCCTGCTCAGACTGCCCGCCGGACCAGCGACCACCCCCGCTCCCTGATCTCGGCGTCCACGGCAGGCCGGGCCCGGCGATCGACCCCCCGCCGGTCGCCGGCATGAGGGACCTCCTGCGGCCTGCGGTTGAGGCCGGACCGTCGCTCGAGCACGACCTCGACCTCGTGCTCCCGGGCGAAGGCCGTCCGCAGCGCCTCGTAGAGGTCCCCCCGGTCCGCGCGCACGATGAAGATGAGCCGGTCCATACCTCGCCCGCCGGCATCCTAGCGCAGAGCCGACCCTGAACGCGAGGGTCCCCCAGGCCCCGGGCGACATGGGTAAACATTTTCCCTGGGTCCTGGGACCGGGCGACTTTCGGTCAGCGCCCGTGGTCTAATGCCTGCACCGTGCTGAGCCGATTCCGCCTCCGCACTACCCTGGTCGTGGGCGTGCTCGTGGCCGGGGCCCTCATCGCGGCCGTCAGCGGCGCGGGCTCCGCAGCCGCCGTTCGGCGGCTGGTCGTCGCCAACACGCTCGAGCGGCACGAGGCGCTGGCCCGGCGCATCGCCAGTGAGAGCGAGCAGTTCCTCCTGCTGCATCTGCAGACGCTGCAGATGGTCGCCGCGCTGGCCGCGAGCGAGCCCAGGCTCGACACGTCCAGCCTCTCGTCGGCGCTGGCCCGGACCCGGGCCAGCTATCCTGCCCTGCAGGCGGTCGCCATCGCCGACCGGCACGGCCGCCTCGTCATGGCCGATGGGGCGCCGGCGCACGAGGGCGACGAGCTCTCCGCGCGCGGCTGGTGGAAGGAGATGCTGCTGTCCCGCCGCCTGATGGTCGACCGGGGCATCGGCGGCGCCGGCGATCGGAGCACGCCTGCGGTCACCGTCAGCGTGCCCGTCATCGACGCGCAGGGGCAGTTCCAGGGCGTCGTCACCGGCACGCTCGGCCTGGCTCACGTCCGGTCGTTCACTGCCCGCTTCCAGCTGGGGAAAACGGGAAAGGCCGGCGTGGCGTCGTCCGACGGCGTCCTCTTCGCCCATTCCGACCTCACCCAGGTTGGCCAGGATCTCTCTCGGCTCCCGTTGTGGGCGCTGATGGCCGGGGACTCCGGTCGCGTCGCCGGGTATCGGGATCCGTCCGGGCCAGAGCTGCTGGCCGGCTTCGCCACCGTGGAGCCCACCGGGTGGAAGGTGTGGGTGAGTCAGGAGGTGGCCGAGCTCGACGGCGAGATCGCCGCGGCCTTTCTGAGCGTCCTTCCCTGGGTTCTGGTGGCGCTGGGTGCGCTCAGCGCCGCCGCGATCGCCCTGGCCTTCATCGTGGCCCTGCCGATCCGGGCGGTGGGGGCAACGGCGGCGGCCATTGCCGAGGGCGGTGACCTCGGCGAGCGCGCCCCGGAGCGGGGCACGCAGGAGGTGGTGGGGCTGGCCCGGAGCTTCAACCGGATGGCCGCCGCCCTCCGGGTGCGGCTGGCGGCCGAGCGCGAGAGCAAGGCGGCGCTGGAGCGGGCGCTCCGCGATTACGGCACGCTCGCCGCACGGGTGGCCGACGGCGACCTGGGCGCTCGGGTCACCCCGGCCGACGAGCCAGAGCTGAGGGAGCTCGGCTGGAACCTCAACCGGATGGCCACGGAGCTCCAGCGCCAGGTCGAGACATTGCATCGGGCCACGGCCAGCGAGGCGGCGGCGCGCGCGGAGTCCGAGCGGCGCCAGCGCGAGGTGGAGGCGGCGAATCGTCGCGTCGTGCAGGTCCTCGACAGCATCACCGACGGGTTCATGACCCTGGACCGCGAGTGGCGCGTGATCTACGCCAACCGGCGGGCCGAGGAGACGATCGGCCGGCAGCGGCGCTCTCCGGACGGCCTCGTCGGCAAAGTCCTGTGGGAGGAGTTCCCGGACCT
>JBOHPM010000171.1:0-6786 GCA_050731715.1 Candidatus Rokuibacteriota bacterium | reverse complement strand
CCGGGCGGCCGTGCTAGCGCTGGCGGCCCGCGCCGAGGGGCACCCCGACAATGTCGCGGCCGCGCTGTACGGGGGGCTGACCGTGGCCTGCGCCAGGCCGGGTGGAATCACCGCCGTGTCGCTGCCGGTTCCCGGACATCTGCGCTGGGTGGTGCTGATTCCCGAGATCACGAGCGCCACGGCCGAGGCCCGGGCGGTGCTGCCGCAAACCGTGCCCCGGGCCGACGCGGTCTTCAACGTCCAGCGGGTTGCCCTCCTGCTGGCGAGCCTGCAGGCGGATCGCCCGGAGAGTCTCCGCCTCGCGCTGGAGGACCGGCTGCACGAGCCCTATCGCCTGTCGCTGTTTGCCTGGATGTCGGACGTGGCGAGGGCGGCGCGCCAGGCCGGGGCGCTGGGATGCGTGCTCAGCGGTGCCGGTCCCTCGCTGCTGGCGGTCGTCTCCGGCGACACGCAGGCCGTCGCCCAGGCGATGGAGGCGGCGCTGCGCCAGGCCGGAATCGCCGGCCGCGCCCGCTCCCTGGACGTGGACGGGCAGGGCGCCGTCGTGCACGCCGTCGCGTGACGGGGGCTCGAGCGCCGGGGACCGGTGTCACGCGGGAGCCCCGACGGCAGCTCCAGGTCGTCGCGACTGTCTGGCTCGTCCTCGCCGTGACCTACGGCCTCTTCTTCTCCTTTCCGATCTTCTTCGTCGCCCTGCTCGAGGAGTTCCGCTGGTCCCGTGGGCTGACGGCCGGCGCCATGTCGCTGTCGACGCTCCTGCAGGGGCTCCTGGCCCCGATTGCCGGTGTCGTGGTCGATCGCTGGGGCCCGCGCCGAGTCATCCTCGCCGGGGTGGGACTGCTGAGCGCCGCGTCCATGCTCACCGCGACGGCGCAGACACCCTGGGAGCTCTATGTATACACGGGCGTCATCGGGGCCGCCGGAATCGTGGCATTGGGCGGTGTCCCCGCGGGCGTGCTGTTGTCCCACTGGGTGACTGAGCGACGGGGCCGCATGGTCGGGCTCGCCTTCTCGGGAATGGGCGCCGGTGTCTTCGTGCTCGGCCCGCTCAGCCAGTGGCTGATCGATGGTCTCGGTTGGCGCGCCGCCAGTATGACGCTGGGCGCCGCCGTGTTGATCACCCTGCTGCCGGCCGTGTGGCTGGGCACGCGCGATTCTCGCGGGCCGGCCGTGAAGCCTCCGACCAGAACCTGGCCTTGTCAGGCCGCCCCGAACGATCCGGCCAGCCGCCCGTATCGAAATCCTGAGGCGACGCTGCGTGTGGCCGTGCGCACCCGCGCGTTCTGGGCGCTCTTCGCCGCGTACTTCCTTACGCCGCTGGCGGTCTTTCCCATCTTCACCCATCAGGTCGCGTTCGCCGTGGACCTGGGCTTTCCGCGCTTACTCGTGGCCTCGATCTTCGGTCTGATGGGCCTGATGTCGAGTGTGGGCCGCCCGCTGTTCGGCATGCTCGCCGACCGGTTCTCGGGCGCGCTGTCGGCCACGATCTCGTTCGGCTGCACGGCCGGGGGCGCTCTGTTACTGGTCGCCATCGAAGCGTGGCCCCACATGGTGTGGTTGTGGGTGTACGCCGTCCTCTTCGGGCTCGGCTTTGGGGCGCGCGGCCCGATCATCACTGCGATCGCCGCCGAGCTCTTCGGCGGCCGACGCTTCGGTGTGATCTACGGTGTCCTGAATGTGGGCAACGGGGTGGGCGGGGCCATCGGGCCGTGGTTCGGCGGCGCGATGCACGACGCGCTGGGCTCCTACCGGATGGTGTTCCTGTCGTCCATCCTCTTCAGCGCGCTGGCGTCGGCCTGCTTCTGGCTGGCCCGCCGGCGGACACCTTGACGGTCGCGGAGGCGCGATGCTAAGTGGAGCGCGATGAGGCGGAGCGCTGCGCCCCCGGCCGACCTCCGTCCCGGCGTCCTCCCCTACCAGGCGCTGCGGGCTGGTGTCGCCGCGGGGTGGATCCGCTCCGACGCCCCGCTCGAAGACCAGCAATTCCAGCCGGCCAGTCTCGACCTGCGCCTGGGCGGGGTAGCCTTCCAGCTTCGCGCCAGCTTCCTGCCCTATCGAGAGTCCGTGCAAGCCAGGCTCCGCCAGGATGACCCGGCGGACGGTGATCTCGTGATCGATCGCCTCTCGTTGGAGACGGGGGCCACGCTGCAACGCGGCTCGGTCTACCTGGTGCCCCTCCTCGAATCGCTGGCCCTGCCGGCCGCCGTCCGCGGACGGTGCAACCCCAAGAGCACGACGGGCCGTCTGGACATCTTCACCCGGGTCATCACCGACGCCGCTCCGCGCTTCGACGAGATCCGAGCCGGCTACGCGGGGCCGCTCTACCTCGAGGTCTCTCCCCAGTCCTTCCCGGTGCGGGTGCAGCGGAGCCAGTCGCTGAACCAGCTGCGGTTGGTGAGCGGCCAGGCCCTGATCCCCGACGCCGGTCTGGCCGGGGTCTACCGGGATACGCCGCTGCTCTACGACGACGACGACCGGCCGGTGCCCCTCGAGCGCGTCGTCTTCAACGACGGCCTCTGCATGGGGGTCGACCTCTCGGGACGTCACACGGCCGGCATCATCGGCTACCGGGCCCACCCCAACCCGCCCGCTGTCGATCTGGGCCGCGTCGATTACTACGATCCAGCCGAGTTCTGGGAGCCCATCAAGCGCTCCGGGCGCGACGCCTACATCCTGGAAGCGAACCGCTTCTACATCCTGGTCTCGCGTGAGCGCATTCGCGTGCCCCCCGATTTCGCGGCCGAGATGGTGGTCTACGACGCCGGGGCCGGGGAGATCCGCACCCACTACGCGGGCTTCTTCGACCCCGGCTTCGGCTATGGCGACGGCGGGGTGCTGGGCACCAAGGTGGTCATGGAGGTGCGGGCGCGCGAAGTTCCCTTCCTGCTCTACGACGGTCAGATCTCCTTCAAGGTGCTCTTCGAGCGGCTGGCCAGCCGGCCCGAGCGCGTGTACGGGATCGGCCTGAACTCCTCGTACCAGCACCAGACCCTGACCCTGAGCAAGCATTTCCGGCGGACGTGAAAAGAGCCGCTGGCCTTGGCCATCTGTTAGAATCAGGGCAGGACGGACGGTGGCCCGGCCAGGGGTCACTGACCGACGGAGAACGCCATGGCAGAACAGAAGAAGAAAGAGACGAGGCCTACCAAGCCCTCCGAGGATGGCGACGGCGCCGCCGCGGGCAGCCCGGAGCTCGCCAAGAAGGGCAAGAAGATCAAGGAAGACATCGATAAGCTCCTCGACGAGATCGACGAGATCCTCGAAGAGAACGCCGAGGAGTTCGTCAAGAGCTACGTCCAGCGGGGGGGCCAGTAAGCGATGCCGATGTACGAGTACCGCTGTGCCGGCTGTGGTCAGGAGTTCGAGCGTTACGTGGCCACGCCGACCACGATGGTGACGTGCCCGGCCTGTACGGGCGGCAGCGTCAAGCGCAAGCTCTCGCTGTTCGCCTTCAAGGCGGAGGGGGGAGCGATGTCGACCGCCATGCCCTCGGGCGGCTCCTGCTGCGGGGGCGGTTGCGCCTGCCACTGATCCCCCGGCCCTGACGGGCGCACCACTGATGGATCTCCACCGGCTCGAGGTCTTCGTCAAGGTCGCCGAGCTGGGGAGTTTCTCGCGCGCCGCCGAGGCGCTCTTCCTCACACAACCAACGGTGTCCGAGCACGTGCGCGCCCTCGAGGAGGGCCTGGGGGTGCAGCTCCTCGATCGGCTGGGCCGGGGCGCCACGCCCACTCCGGCCGGGCAGCTCCTGCTCGGCTATGCCCAGCGCATCCTGGTGCTCATGCGGGAGGCGCGTCAGGCCGTCGACCGATTCCAGGGTCGGCTGCTCGGCGAGCTCGTCGTGGGTGGGAGCACCATTCCCGGTGAGTACATCCTTCCTCCGCTGATCGGGCAGTTCAAGGCCAAGTACCCCGACATCTCGATCAGCCTGCGCGTCGGCTCCAGCCAGCAGATCACCGAGTGGGTGGAGGCGGGCCGTGTGGAGATCGGTGTGGTCGGGGCGCGTCCCTCCAGCCGGGTCCTGGTCGCCCGCGAGCTGATGGCCGACCAGATCGTGATCGTGGTGCCCCCGGAGCATGCCTGGGCCCGACGCCGGAGCGTGCGGCTGGCGGACATCCGCACCGAGCCCCTGGTTCTGAGAGAGCGCGGCTCGGGCACCCGGCAGGCGCTGGAGCGCGCGCTGGCCGAGGCGGGTTCCGACCTGAGCGGCTTTCGGGTGGCCGGCGAGATGGGCTCGACCCAGGCCGTAAAGCAGGCCGTGCGCGCCGGGATCGGCGTGACCCTCGTGTCCAGCCTGGCCGTCGAGGACGAGTGCCGGGCCGGGCTCCTCGTGCGCGTGCGGGTGGAGGATCTCGACCTCCGCCGGTCTTTCCACGTGGTAACCCACCGGGATCGCAGTCGCTCCCCGCTGGCCCAGGCGTTCCTGGAGTTCGTCGAATCCCAAGCCGGATCGGGGGCATCGCAAGGGCCGTGACAGGCAAGGAGATCCGTCTCACGGCCTACGCCTCCTGCGCCGGCTGAGCGTCCAAGATGGCTCCTGGAGATCTCCAGGAGGTGCTGGCTGTGCTCAAGGCCGATCGCCCCACCGCCGCGACGGAGAACCTGCTCGTGGGCCTCTCTCGCGCGGACGACGCCGCCGTGTACCGGCTGACGTCCGAGCTGGCCATCGTCGAGACGGTCGACTTCTTCCCTCCGGTCGTGGACGACCCTTACGTCTGGGGCGCCGTGGCCGCGACCAACGCGATGTCCGACGTCTACGCGATGGGAGGCGAGGTGATGTTCGCCCTGGCCATCGCGGGCTTTCCCCGCGACATGCCCAAGGCGATCATCGCCGACGTCTTCCGGGGTGGCGCGGACAAGGTGGCCGAAGCGGGGGGCGTCGTGGCCGGAGGCCATACGGTCGTCGATAACGAGCCCAAGTACGGCCTGTGCGTCACCGGGCGGGTCCATCCCGACCGCATCCTGCTCAAGGGCGGCCTGCGGGCGGGTGACCGTCTATTCCTGTCCAAGCCGCTGGGCACCGGCGTCATCACCACCGCGGGCAAGAACGACGCTGCGTCGGCCGACGTCCTGGCCGGCGCCGTCACCAGCATGCTGAGGCTCAACCGGGTCGCGGCCCAGGTAGCCCTCGCTGTCGGCGCGCGGGGGGCGACCGACATCACGGGGTTCGGCCTGCTCGGTCACGTCGGCGAGATGGTCGAGGCCTCGGGCGCCGGGCTCGAGCTCTTCTCGAGCCGGCTTCCCCTCCTGCCCGGGGCCCTGGCCCTCGCCGAGAAGGAACACTTCAGCGGGGGAATGAAGCGCAATCGGCGTTACGTGGAGGGAGTGTTCGGGGCCAGGCTCACCATCGCCGACACGGTGGATCCGGCGCTGGCGTCACTGCTGTTCGAGGCCGAGACCTCGGGCGGCCTGCTCTTCTCCGTCGCTCCGGATCGCGCCGACCAGGTGCGCCCTGCCTTCACCGCGCGGGGTGAAACGTGCGCCGAGATCGGTATCGTCCTCGCCGATCCGGTGATTCGCGTCGCGGCGTAGCTCCGCCGGATCGGCGGACCCTCACAGCGCCTCTACGGTAGAAGTCCTCGCACGCGAGCCAGGACGTCGTCGGCGGCCCAGTCCAGCTCGCCGACCACGGAGTAGCGGACCTGGCCATCGGAACCGATCAGGAAGGTGGCCGGAAGCGTACGCACCCGCCAGGCCTCGATGGCCTCGTGGCGAGGATCGCGCAAGATCGGGAAGTCGACGGGAACCTGCCGGAGAAAGCCGCTGATGCGGTTGGGCCCTTCTCCATAGTTGACGCCCAGGAGCACGAACGGCTGGCCGGCGAGCCGTCGCCAGAGCTCTTGAAGGGAGGGCATCTCATCGCGGCAGGGCGGGCACCAGGTCGCCCAGAAGTTGATGAGGACAACCCGGCCCCTGTACCGGGCGAGGGTGTGAGTGTCACCGGCCAGGTCCTTGAGCTCGAGCGCTGGCGTCGGACCGCTCCAGGGGCGGAAGCGATCGACGCCCTGGGCGTCGGGGACGGCCCCCGCGGCCAGGATGACGAGCACCAGGAGCGCCGCGGCGGCGGCCGGGTCCCGGCCGAGGAATGGGGCCCGGTCTCCGGCTCCGCAGACGGTCAGGCTTTGATCTCGCGCGTTGCGATCGTGTACTTGAAGTTGTCGGGATCGAGGCTGTCGAGCCGTCCCTCGACCGTCTCGGCCTGGGGATACATAAAGAAGCCGAGCTTGCTTTTCACCGTGGCGTTGGGCAGCGCCAGATCGTGGGCCATGTTGTAGGCCACCCAGTTGCCCTCCCAGCTCCCGAAGAGCTGCGGGCGAACCGCCTTCACGAGGGGATGGTCGGCCTTGACCCATTCGCTCGTCTCTTCCCGGGCCACCTTGGTTACGTCGGCCGGGTCGACCGCCACCCAGCCGTGCTCGCGCAGGAAGACCTCGGCGCGGCAGTGCTGGCCCCGCGTGATGTTGGGGCTGTTGGCTCCGAGGGCCTTGAAGCCGAACGCGGAGGGCGCCACCCGAACGCCGTAGACGTCCCGGGCGGGCAACCCCGTTGCCCGAGCCAGCGCGACGAAGAGCGCGTTGATATCGGCGCACTTGCCGCCGAAGCTCTTCGTCTCCAGCATGGTGCGGACGTCACCGACGCCGCAGCCGCGGACCTTGGGTTCCCGGTAGGTGTTGTCGAGCACCCAGTCGTAGATGGCCCGGGCCTTGTCGACAGCCCCGGAGGCGCCCTTCGTGACCTGGAGCGCTGTGTCGCGCACGATGCCGTCCGTGGGCAGGAGCTCGGTCG
>JBOHPM010000170.1:0-6795 GCA_050731715.1 Candidatus Rokuibacteriota bacterium | reverse complement strand
CGGCTCGCCCAGCGCGTTCACCACTCGGCCCACCAGCGCTTCGCCCACCGGCACCTGGGCGATGCGGTTGGTGCGCTTGACGACATCGCCTTCCTTGATCAGCGTGTCGTCGCCGAGCAGCACGGCGCCGACCTGGCTCTGCTCGAGGTTGAGCACCATGCCCACGACGTCATTGGGGAACTGCAGCAACTCGCCGGCCATGGCGCGCTCGAGCCCGTAGATGCGGGCGATGCCGTCGCCGACCTCGATGACGCGGCCGACCTCCTGGAGATCGACCTCCGCCTCGTAGCCCGCCAGCTGCTGCTTGATGATCTCGCTGATCTCCCCGGCCCTGATCATCGGCTCCCCCCCTGTCCTGTCCTGCCCTATCCGCGCGCCAGGCGCTCGCGCAAGCGCGCGAGCTGCCCGTCCAGGCTCGCGTCCACGATGTAACTGCCGACCTCGGCCACGAACCCGCCGAGCAAGCCCCGGTCCACGGTCTCCTCCAGGATCACCTGCTTGCCGCCGAGCGCCCGGGCCAGCCGTTCCCCGAGCCGGTCACGCTCGCCCTTGGTGAGCGGGACCGCCGTGCGGACGTGGGCGCGGAGCCGGCCGAGATCCTCATCCGCGAGCTGACGGAACACGCCGGCCATGCCCTCCAGCAGATCACCACGCCCCTGCCGCGCCACGAGCACGACGAAATCCCGCGTGAGCGACGAGAGACGGAGCCGCCCGGCGACTTCCTGGGCCACCGCGCGCTTCACGCTCGCCGCCACCCACGGCCGCGCGAACAGGTCACGGAGCGCCGACGCTTGACCGATGGTCTGGGCCACGACGTCGAGCTCGCGCTCCACGGCGTCCACCTGTCCCCGCTCCTTGGCGAGCTCCCACAGGGCGCGCGCGTACGGTCGGGCTGCCGTCATCCCTTGAGCTGGCCGATGGCGTCGGCGACGACGCGGCGATGATCCTCCTCGCGCAGGCTCTTCCTGACGAGCTTCTCGGCCACGGCGGTGGCCAGCTCGGCCACCTCGCGGCGCAGATCGTCGCGCGCGCGGCGGGTGTCGGCCTCGAGCTGGGCCTTGGCCGAGTCCACCAGCCGCCGGGCCTCGGCCCGCGCCGTCTCGAGCAGACGCTTCTGCTCCTCGCCGGCGTCCTTCAAAGCGCGTTCGCGGATGCTCGCCGCCTCGACGTGGGCCTGGCGCAGGCGCGCCGCGTGCTCCTCCTGCTGACGGGCGCTCTCGGCCCGCGCGGCCTGCGCCTCCTCCAGCGAGCGCTGGATCGCCTGCGTCCGCTCCTGCATCTTGGCGAGCAGCGGCCGATACAGGAGCCGCCACAGAATGAGCAGGAGGATAAGGAAGTTCACCATCTGAACGAGCAGCGACTTGTCCAGGTTGATGAGGCCGCCGCCCCCTTCAGCAGCCCAGAGCAGACCAGGCGCGAGCGTGACGACACCGGCACATACGCTGCCGCACAGCCACCGGACGCTAGCGTGAGACATGCGGGGATCTCCCTCGTCGGGGTCAACTATGATTGTGAAAACTATCACCCAACCCGGTGGGTGGTCAATAGCTCGCGGTCTCAGGGCGCCCGATGATGCCACCGCCGATCACCAGGTCGCCCCGATACCAGACGACGGACTGGCCCGGCGTGACGGCCCGCTGCGGCACCTCGAACACCACCTCGGCCCGTCCGTCTCCCAGCGCCCGCACGCTCGCTGCCGCCGACGCGTGGCTGTGGCGGATCTTGGCCTCGACCGACATCGGCTCGGCGGGCGGCTCGCCAGCAATGAAGTTGACTGACTCGGCCACCAGGCGCGTTCGCTCGAGCGCCGGGGCCGGGCCCACCGTCACCGTGTTGGCCCGCGGGTCGAGGTCGAGGACGTAGAGACGTCGCCCGGACGCCAGGCCGAGCCCCTTGCGCTGCCCGACCGTGAAGTCGGCCAGGCCGCTGTGGGCACCGACCACGGCGCCCCCCTGGTCCAGGATGGCCCCCGCTCGGAAGGCGTCGGGGTCACGGCGGCGCAGGAAGCTCCGGTAGTCGTCGTCGGGAACAAAGCAGATCTCCTGACTCTCCGGCTTGTCCGCGGTGACGAGGCCCAGCCGCCGCGCGTGGGCTCGGACTTCGTCCTTGGTGAGGGTGCCGACGGGAAAGCGGGCCCCGGCGAGCTGGTCCTGGCGCAGGGGCCAGAGAAAGTCCGTCTGATCCTTGCGGACATCCCGGGCTCTCCAGAGCAAAAATCGCCCGGCGGCCGCGTCGTGGGTCACCCGAGCATAGTGCCCGGTGGCCACGGCCGCCGCATCCCAGGCCGCCGCGCGCCGGAGCAGCGACCCGAACTTCAGCTCGCTGTTGCAGGCCAGGCAGGGCACCGGCGTTCTGCCCCGACGATACTCGCCGGCGAACCGGTCGATGACGGCGCGGCTGAACTCGGCCTCGCTGTCCAGCACGTAGTGCGGGATCCCCAGCTCGCGGGCAACCCGACGCGCGTCGTCGGTGGCCTCGGTGCCGCAGCAGCTCCCGAACCGCCCGGCGGCCTCGCCGGGCTCGTGCCAGGGCCAGACGCGCAGCGTGATCCCCACGACCTCATCGCCCTGCTCGACGAGCAACGCTGCGGCCACGGAGGAGTCTACGCCTCCGCTCATGGCAACCACGATCCGCTCGGCCATGCTTACGTCCGCGCCCCCAGCAGACTGGCGAGCCGATTCAGCTCGTCTGTCGACCCGTACGTGATCTCGACGCGGCCCCGACGCTCGGTGCCGCGGATGCGTACCCGGGCCAGCAGCGCGCGCTGTATCTCCTCCTCGAGGGCCCCCAGCTCCGCCGAGCGCCGGCGCACGGGCAGCGGGACGAGTCGCCGTTGCGCCACGCCTTCCTCGGTGGCCCGGACGGACCACGCGTGAGCCAGAATCTCCTCCCGCAGCTTCAGCTGCTGGCCGGGCTCGGTCAGGGACAGCAGCGCGCGGGCGTGCCCCATGGTGAGCCGGCCCGTGCGCAGATCGTCCTGGATCACGGCGGGCAGACGCAGCAAGCGCAGACTGTTGGCGATCGTGCTGCGATCCTTGCCCACGCGCTGCGCGACGTCCTCCTGGGTCCAGCCGAATTCCGTGAGAATCCGCTGGTAGGCTTCGGCCTCCTCGATCGGATTGAGATCCTCGCGAAGCAGGTTCTCCACCAGGGCGAGCTCAAGGCTCTCCGCGTCGGTGGCTTCGCGCACGACGGCAGGAATCTGCTCGAGGCCGGCCTGGCGGGCGGCCCGCCAGCGCCGCTCCCCGGCGATCAGTTGCCAGCGGCCTCCCGGCGCGCGGCGCACGATGACGGGCTGGATCATCCCCGAGCTCTTGAGCGAGCGGGCCAGCTCGTCGAGGGAGCCGGGCTCGAAGGTCTTGCGCGGCTGCCGGGGGTTCACGTCGATCTGGTCAACGGGGATCTCCAGCAACGCCGACACCTCGGTGGTCGCCGTGCTGGACGTCGATCCCAGCAGCGCATCCAGACCTCTACCGAGCCCGCGTCTATTCATGCCGCAGAACCTCCTTGGTCAGTTCGATGTAGGCGATCGCACCGCTGGAGCGTAGGTCGTGCAGCATCACCGGCCGCCCGTGGCTGGGCGCCTCGGTGAGCCGCACGTTGCGCGGGATGACAGTCTCGAATATCTCCGCCGGGAAATAGCGCTGAACTTCCTGGCGGATCTGCATCGCGAGACTGGTCCGACCATCAAACATTGTCAAGACAATTCCTAGCACCGACAGCGCGGGGTTGAGCCGCTCCCGAACGAGCTTGATCGTCTTGAGCAGATGGGTCAGGCCCTCGAGGGCGTAGAACTCGCACTGCAGTGGGACCAGGACCCTATCGGCAGCCGTGAGTGCATTGATCGTGAGGAGTCCCAGAGAAGGCGGACAATCTATCAGCGTGTACTGGTAGCGCCACGTGAGGCTCTCCAGCGCGTCGCGCAGGCGGTGCTCCCTCCGCTCGAGCCCGACCAGCTCGATCTCGGCTCCGACCAGGTCGATGTCTGACGGGAGAAGGTGCAGCGTCGAAAGGCCGGTATCGAGGACCGCTTTGTCGGCTGATTCGTTGCCGAGAAGGACGTGATACACGGTCGGGTATAGCCCAGGCTTCCGAACGCCCAGCCCGGTGGTCGCATTACCCTGAGGATCGAGATCGACGAGAAGAGTGGGTAGCTCGGCCAGAGCAAGTCCGGCAGCGAGATTGACCGCGGTCGTGGTCTTGCCCACTCCGCCCTTCTGGTTCACCACGGCAATGGTCTTTGCGATCAGCCCGCTCCTACGGCGCTCCGTTGGGACCTACTCCACGATGAGCCAAATAGCACAGACGCCTGTGAACCAACCACGAATTTCGGCCAGAGTCATGTTCCACGACCAACACAACTAGTCAGATGTATATCTCAGGGCCCGGCGACGAGCAACCGAGCAACCGGAAATGTTCCACGCGCAACACTCGGGCTACGATCTTCCGAGTACCGCGAATCGCCGGGTCGTTCCCCTTCGGACCCCCGGCACTTCCAGCCACTCGCCGACCGGCAGTGGGCCTGGCTTCGGAGGCCCCGCGGCTACTACCATCCCTCCCACCCTTGCGAACCGAACGGCCAGCGGAAGGATCTCACTGAGCCTGCCGGCGCACCGCATTACGACCGCGTCGAATGCGCCGCCCAGCTCGTCCACCAGCTCTTCCCCTCTGGTCGGCAGGACACGGGCACCGGTGAGCTCGACCTCTCGGACCACCGTGGCCAGGAAAGAAGCCCGGCGTCGCCTCGACTCCAGGAGGGCCATCTCACCCTTCGGCCGAACGATCGCAATCGGGATCCCTGGAAGGCCGGCTCCAGCGCCGAAATCGAGGATCGATCTGGTCCCCCGAGGAAGCACGCGGAGGAACAACAGGCTATCCAGGAACAGGTGCTCGACAATCCACTCCGGCTCGGTAGACCCCACGATGCGGTAGATGGATCCCCATTTTCTCAAGAGATCCAGGTACTTGATGAACTGGCCTCGCTCTGTCTCGCTCGGCGGTCGCCGCAGGATCGCGCGAAACCCATCATCGAACGTCCGAGGCAGCGGCAGCGGACCGGCGCGGCTCAGGCTCTCGCACTCTCCCTGGCACCGACGTGGCCCGATCGGTCCATCCACCACTGCTGCATGATCTGGAGCAGGTTGGAGACGAACCAGTAGAGGACGAGCCCAGAGGGGAGGTTCAAGAACATGAACGTGAAGATGAAGGGCATGATCAGCATCATGCGTGCCTGACGGGGATCACCCATCGTCGGCGTCATCTTCTGCTGAACGAACATCGAGACGCCCATCAGGATCGGAAGAATGTAGGTCGGGTCATAGCTGGCCAGATCACAGACCCACAGATCGACTCCAAACGCGCGTCCGAAGCAGAGAAACGGGGCGTTCTGCAGCTCGACCGACACGGAAAGCGCCAGATACAGGGCGTAGAAAATCGGGACCTGCGCGACCATCGGCAGGCAGCCACCCATCGGATTGACCCGGTGCTTCCGGTACAGCCCCATGGTCTCTTCCTGAAGCTTCCGGGGATCGCTCCGGTACTTGCTGCGCAGGGCGTTGATTTGCGGCTGGAGGGCCTGCATGGCTTTCATCGACTTGAGGCCCTTCAGGGTGAGCGGGTAGAAGAGGACTTTCGACACGACGGTGAGCAGGATGATCACGACCCCATAGTTGGGCACGAACCCGTGGAGCCAGTTCATCAGCTTGAGGATGGGCACCCCGAGCCACTCCATCGGGAGGCCCCCGTAGCGCTGGGGTACGGGGAAGCCGCCGAAATTGACGGCGCCCTCCAGCCCCAGGGCCTCGAGCCGGTCGTACTCCTTGGGTCCAACATAGAGGAGCACCCGCCCCTCCCAGGCCTGGCCGGGCGCGATAGTGGGCGCCGCGCGGGCCGCAATCGCCACGCGGTACTCTTCCTTGCCCTCTTTCTTTTCTCCCTGAGCCACCAGGGTGAACCCCGGCGTCTTGGGGACGAGCGCCGCGAGATACCAGGTGCTGCCGATCGCGACCCAGACGCCGCCCTCAGCCTCGTGCTGGCCCACCGTTTTCAGGTCTTCCACCCGTTCCACCCGCCCGTGCGCCGACCACACCACCTCCGTCGGGAGCTGGCCGGGGAACTTCTCGCCCGGCGTCTTCTCGTCGTGGCGGTACACCCAGGGCAGGGAGAGGCTCAGTGATCGCGGTGAGGCCGTCGTGTTCTCCACTCGGATGTGGGCGTCGATCGTGTACTGCCCGGCCTCGAACCGGAGGGTCTGGCGGACCCGCAGGCCCCCGAACTCGCCTTGCAGCGCCAGCTCACCGCTCGGGCCCTCGCGACCCAGTCTGAGCCCCCGCGGGTCGAGGCTCATGGCCAGCGGATCGGCGGCGATATCGCCTCCGGTCATGAGCCCACGGGGGCCGAGCTCGCCAAGGATGACCATCGGCTTCTCGCCCCGATAGTGCAGCGTCCACTCCTGCAGCTTGCCCCCCTCGCTGCTCACCAGTCCCCGGTACAGCGGCCCCGACACCAGCGCCGTGCTCTGCGCCGGCCGCGGCGCGGCCGGGGTAGGCTCCACGGCCACTACGGCCGGGGAAGGCGCCGGACGTGGGCTTGCCGGCACCGGCGTCGGGGAAGGCGCGGGCGGCGAGGCCGGCGGCGCGACGGCCCGGGTTTCTCCCTGCGGCGACCGAGGTGTCGTGAAATATGCTTCCATCACCCATAGGTATGCCAGCAGCAGCAGGATGCTGAGGCCGAAGGCCAGCGCCGCTCGTCGTTCCACGCTCAGCCCGCGGGTGGCGGATCGTACCCGCCGGGATG
>JBOHPM010000169.1:0-6812 GCA_050731715.1 Candidatus Rokuibacteriota bacterium | reverse complement strand
GCGATGGAGATCGTCCTCGGCATCGACAACATCGTCTTCATCACCATCCTCACCGATCGGCTTCCGCCGTCACAGCGGTCCCTGGGGCGCCGCCTGGGCCTGGGCTTCGCGCTGGGCACCCGGATCGCCCTCCTGTTCGCCATCACCTGGATCATGGGCCTGACCGCGCCGCTCTTCACCCTGCTCGGACGTGAGATCTCCGCGCGCGGCCTCATCTTGCTGGCCGGCGGCCTGTTCCTCATCTTCAAGGCCACTCGCGAGATCTACACGAAGGTGGAGGAGCCCGGTGAGCCCCATGAGCGCGGCGGGGGTCGGGCCGGGCTCGTCGGGGTGGTGGCCCAGATCGCCGTCATCGACCTCGTCTTCTCGCTCGACTCGGTGATCACCGCCATCGGCATGGCCAATCACGTCGTGACCATGGTGATCGCCGTGATCATCGCCATGTTGGTGATGATGCTCGCCATCAATACGGTGAGCCACTTCGTCGAGCGACATCCCAGCGTGAAGATCCTGGCCCTGGCCTTCCTGCTCCTCATCGGGGTCATGCTGGTGGCCGAGGGCATGGGCCGGCACGTCGAGAAGGGTTACATCTACGCGGCCATGGTCTTCTCGCTTTTCGTGGAGGTGCTCAACATGCGCTACCGGGGCCGGCGGCGCCGGCTCCGCGTCCAACGCGCGTAACGTCGGGGCGCCTCAGGGGGCACGACTCCGATAGCGAGCTAGCCCGCGCGCGATCGCCTCCAACCACCGGGGAGAGCCCAGAACGCCAGCGAGCGGCAGCGGCGCGCCCGGCTCCGGCCGTTCCGGCTGCAAGGCCAGCCCGTACCAGGCCACGTCGTGCCAGGCGCCGAGCTTGTAGCCGACGCCCCGATAGACACCGACCAGCTCGAAGCCAACCGCCTCATGCAAGCCGACGCTCGCCGGATTGGGCAGGGTGATGCCCGCGTACGCCTTGTAGTAACCCTGCAGTTGCAGCACCTGAAACAACGTGGTGTACAGGGCCCGCCCCACCCCGTAGCGCCGATGACGGGGGGCGACATAGACCGCCGTGTCGACCGCCCAGCCGTAGGCCGCGCGCTCGCGATGGGGGCTCGCATACACGTAGCCGGCGACGGTGCCATCGGCCTCGAGGACGAGCCAGGGTAGCCGCCCGGCCACGGCGCGAATGCGGTCGGCCATCTCCGCGGCCGAGGGCGCGGCGCTCTCGAACGACACGGCGGTCGACGTGCAGAACGGTGCGTAGATCGCGGCCACCGCGGCGGCATCGGTGTCGGCCGCCAATCGCAGCGTCGCGCTCATCGCGTGACCAGCCCCGTCTCGGCGAGAAACGCCTCGATCTGGTGGGGGAGGCCGAAGACGCGCATGCGGTCGCCGGCACGCAGCCGCGTCTCGGCGTCCGGGCTCATGACCACGTCCCCGGCCGGCCGCTCGATCCGGACGACCGTGATGCCGAAGCGCTCCCGCAACTGGGCCTCGGCCAGCGACTGATCAGCGATCCCATCGGTACCGACCGTCACCTCGCGCACCTCGGGCAGTCCCTGCCGCGCCAGCCGGGCGCGAACCGGCTCGCCGCTCAGGGCATCGCGCAGAACCTCCAGGTAGGCGAGGAGGCTGTCCTTGGGCAGCGCGAGCTGGCCGAGCCCGTGGCGGATCAACGTCAGGCCGGCCTCGACCTCGGGCTGGATCACCTCGGTGGCACCGGCGGCCCGGAGCGCCTCGTCGGCGGCATGGTGATGCGCGCGCGCCACGATCGGCACCCGGGGATTCAGAGCCCGGGTCGCCCGCACGGCCAGCCCGGCCTGCTGGCCGTCGGGCACGGTAATGACGACCAGGGCGGCGTATTCGGCGTCGGCCGCTTCCAGGATGCGCCGCTGCCCGGCGTTGCCGAAGATGCACGGCAGCTTCCTCGCCCTCAGGCCCTTGACGATGTCGGGATCCATCTCGATGACCACATAGGGGAGGCGGAACGTCTCCAGGGCCTCTCCCACCGCGCTGCCGACCCGGCCGAAGCCACAGAGCACCACGTGGTCGCGGCGCCGGCTGGCGGGCTCGGGGAACGCCGCGGCCTGCCCCAGCAGACGGCCCTCGGCGACCCACCGGGTGGCCGCGCGCACGAGGGCGGCGTTGAGGAGGATCGTGATCAGCGAGGCCGCCAGGATGGCGTTGTAGACGTCGCCGCCCACGTGGCCGGCGTTCCGGGCCACCTGGACGAGGACGAACGAGAACTCCCCGATCTGGGCGAGCCCCACGCCGACCAGGATCGCCACGGACACCGGGTACCCGAACAGCCAGGTGATCGTGGAGCGGATGGCGAACTTGCCGATCATCACCAGGCCCACCACGAGCGCCAGCAGAGTCGGGTGGGCGAACAGCGCCCCGGGTTCGAGCAGAGCGCCGATCGTCACGAAGAAGAAGGCGACGAAGACATCGCGGAGCGGCAGCAGCCGGGCCAGCGTCTCGTGGGCGTAGTCGGACCCGCTGATGGTGAGGCCGGCCAGGAAGGCGCCGAGGGCCAGCGAGAGCCCCACGGCCTGCGTGAGGGCCGCCATGCCCACGCCAACCGCGAGCGCCACGAGCATGAACAGCTCCGGGTTGTGAGTGCGGGCGACGCGCGTCATGAGATGGGGCATCACCCGGACCGCCAGATAGACGAAGGGAACGAGGATCAGGGCGGCCCGCAGAAGCGCCAGGCCGAGCTCTTCCAGGCCGCGCCCCTGAAACGCGCCCAGGGCCGGGATGAGCACGATCAGGACGACGACGGCGAGGTCCTCGGCCAGCGCGGTGCCGATCATGATCCTGCCGCGGCGGGAGTGCAGCTCGCCACGGTCCAGCAGCAGCCGGACCAGCACCATCGTGCTGCTGACGGAGATCACCATCCCGATGACCGCGCCGGGCAACAGAGGCCAGCCCAGCAGGGCCCACACCCCGATCCCCAGGCCGGTGGTGAGCAGGATGCCGAGCGGCCCGCCGATGAGGGCCACCCACTTCGTCCGCCCCAGGTCTTTGAGCGAGAACTCGAGTCCGATAGAGAACATCAAGAGCACCACGCCGACCTCGGCGAACAGCTCGAATCGACGGACGTCGGAGACGGACGGCCCGGGGGTGAGCGGGCTCACCAGCACCCCGGCCAGCACGTAACCGAGGATCAGAGGCTGGCGCGTCACCCAGGCCAGCGCCGCCCCCAGGACGGCGGCGACGAAGACCAGCGCGAGGTCGCGGAAGAAGATCGGGTCGGTGACCATGTCGTGAGCGGGCGGATCGGCCCTCCGCGCGAGCATGATACTGTAAGGACGCCAGGATCACCGATGGGTCTCACCGTCCTCACCAATGCTTTCCTCATCGACGGCACGGGCCGCGACCCCGTGGAGGGCGGCGCGCTGGTCGTCGAAGGCGACCGCATCAAGGACGTCCTGCCGGGGGGCCGGGTGGGCGCGCTGCCCGGTCCGGTCACCACCCTGGACTGCCGGCGCGCCACCCTCATGCCGGGGCTCACCGACGCCCACGTCCACATCTGCGCGGTGACCGAGAACTCCCTCGACCAGCACCGTCAGTACCCGCCCAGCTACATCGCGGCGCGGGCGATGCGCCGGGCCGAGGAGTGTCTGATGCAGGGCTTCACCACCGTGCGCGACGCCGGCGGCGCGGACTACGGCTTCCGCCAGGTGCTGGAGGAAGGCCATTTCCCCGGGCCCCGGCTGCTCGTGTCGGGCAACTTCATCTCGCAGACCGGCGGCCACGGCGATCTGCGTCGCCGCTCCGAGTGGATCGCGCCCGTCGACGGTTGCGTGGGAATGCACAGCACCATCGCCGACGGCGAGGCCGAGATGCGCCGGGCCGTGCGCGAGCAGCTCCGCCACGGCGTGGACCAGATCAAGGTCATGGCCTCGGGCGGGGCGATGTCCCCGGCCGACGAGCTCGACACCACCCAGTACTCCGTGGCCGAGCTGCGCGCGGCCGTCGAGGAGGCGGGCGCCGCCGGCACCTACGTCCTGGCCCACGCCTACTCCGACAGCGCCGTGCGCCGGGCCGTGGAGGCCGGCGTGCGCTCCATCGAGCACGGCAACCTGATCGGAGACGGGGCCGCGCGGGCCATCCAGGAGGCCGGCGCATTCCTGGTGCCGACCATGGTGACCTACGAGGCCATCTACCGGGAGGGCAAGCGCTACGGCATCGGCGATCACCAGGTCCAGAAGATCGGGCTGGCCCGTGAGCACAGCGTGCAGGGGTTGACCCGCGCCTACCGGGCCGGCTGCAAGATCGGCTCGGGCTCCGACCTGCTCGGCGACATGGCGGCCCAGCGCGCCGCCGAGCTCGAGCTCAAGGGCCAGGTGATGCGGCCGATGGACGTCTTGCTGTCGGCGACCCGGACCAACGCCGAGCTCTTCCGCATGGAGGACCGCATCGGGACGCTCGAGCCCGGCAAGTACGCCGACCTCATCGTGGTGGCCGGCGACCCGCTGCGAAATCTGAGCGTCTTCCAGCATGCGGATAATCTGAAGATCATCATGAAGGGCGGCCGGCTCTTCAAGCAGACGCTGTGAGGACGCTCGCGTGACCGCTCTCGACCTCCGGCTGGCTCCGATGGCCGGGGTCACCAACGCGCCCTTCCGGCTGATCGCGCGCGCCTGTGGGGCTGGACGGCTGACCAGCGAGGAGCTCGACGCGCGAGCCCTCGTCGAGGGGAGCCTCAGAACCGAGCTGCTGGCCCGCTATCTGCCCGAGGAGCGGCCGCTGGCGTTCCAGCTCCTGGGCGCCGATCCCGACGTGCTGGCCGAGGCCGCCCGCCGGCTGCAGGCGCGCGGCGCCGACGCCATCGATCTCAACATGGGATGCCCCGTGCCCAAGATCGTGGCCAAGGGCCAGGGCGCGGCGCTCATGCGGGATCCCCTCCAGACCGCCCTCATCTTACGAACGATGCGCAAGACCATCGAGGTGGAGCTCACGGTCAAGATCCGGGGCGGCTGGGACGAGCGAACGATGAACGCGCCCGAGATCGCGCGGATCGCCGAGAGCGAGGGCGTGGCCGCGATCACGGTGCACCCGCGCACGCGCAGCCAGCAGTACACGGGCCGGGCGCCCTGGGACGTGATCGCCGAGGTGGTGTCGGCCGTCGCCGTTCCCGTGACCGGCAACGGCGACGTGCGGAGCCGCGCCGATGCCCTGGCGATGACACAGGCGACCGGCTGCGCCGCAGTCATGATCGGGCGGGGCGCGCTGGGAGCACCCTGGGTGTTCTGCCCCGTCCCGCCCGGTCGCGACGAGCGGGCCCGGATCATCCGGCGCCACTGCGAGCTGATCGAGGCCCACCTGCCCCCCCGCGAGGCGCTCATCCAGCTCAAGAAGCACCTGGCCTGGTACTCGGCGGGCTCGCCGGGGAGCGCGCGCCTGCGTCCCCGGCTCTTCCAGGCGCCCGACGCCCGCGGCGTGCAAGCGCTCTTCTGGGAGGCCTGGTGAATCAGTCGGAGCGGCCGCGCGCCGCCACCTGCCACACGTCGACCACCCGCTGGCCTCGGACCACCCAGACGCGGTCGTAGAGGTTGAACGTCGGGTCGCAGTGCGGCGGGAGGAACTCGATGCGCTCGCCCAGGCGCGGGCGGCGGTCGTGATCGACGACCGTGAGCCGGCCGTGCTCGTCGCCGGCGAAGCCGTAGGTGATTCCCGGACGCTCCACCGGCTCGGGGGGAAACGGCTTGTCGGTGGAGAAGGCCTTGAGGCCCGCGTCGATCACGGCCCGGTCCGCGGTGGGCACGCTGACCACGGTGGCCACGACCGTCAGGGCCAGCTCGAAGTCGGTGAGGGCGTCACCGCTGCGCCCGCCGATCCCGCGGTACTCGAGGTCCATCACGCAGTAGGAGCCGGCCTGGAGCTCGGTGAGCCCGTCGAGCTCCACGTCGATGTCGTAGGTGCCCGTCGAGGCCCCGGCGACGACCTGCACGGGCAGCCCGGCTCCCTCCAGCAGCCCGCGCGTCTGCATGAGCGGCGCCATGGCCGCGCGGGAGGCATCCCGGCGGGCCTTCCAGCCGACCACGTGAGCGCACTGCCCGGCGTAGCCCTGTAATCCCCGCAGCCGAAGCGAGCGCCGGGCGGCCACCCGGCGCGCCAGCGCCAGCGCGGGAGCGCCGGGCGCCACGCCCGTGCGACGGCCACCGACGTCGACATCGACGAGGACGTCCAGCACGCGCCCTGCCGCGGCGGCCGCGGCCGCCAGATGCTCCACGTTGTCCTCGTGGTCGACGACGACCATCGTGTCGGGCGCCTCGCCGAGCAGCCGCATGAGCCGCGTGATGGCCGGCGGCGAGACGACCTCCGTGGTGATGAGCAGGCCGCGGATCCCGGCGGCCGTCATCACCTCAGCCTCGCCCAGCTTGGCGCAGGCCACCCCGAGGGCGCCGGCGGCCACCTGGCGCCGGGCGATCTCCGGGCAGCGATGGGTCTTGGCGTGCGGCCGCAGTTGCTTGCCCGAGCGCCGGGCATGCTCGGCCATCCGGGCCAGGTTCCGCTCGAACCGGTCGAGGTCGAGGAGCAGCGCCGGGCTGGGGATCTCGTCGCGCGTCATGGGTCGGGCGCCAACTCTACCACGATGCCCGTGCTAGACTCGCCCCCATGCCCGGACGGCCGTTCCTCCAGATCCCCGGTCCCACGCTCGTGCCCGAGCGCATCGTGCGCGCCATGTCCCAGCCGGTCATCGACCACCGGGGGCCGCGCTTCGAGGCGTTGCTCCGCGACTGCCTGAACGGGCTCAAGCGCGTGTTCCAGACCGAGCGCGGCCACATCGCGCTCTTCCCCGGCTCGGGTACCGGGGCCTGGGAAGC
>JBOHPM010000168.1:0-6813 GCA_050731715.1 Candidatus Rokuibacteriota bacterium | reverse complement strand
CCCAGCGCTTGCACGGCCTCCACGTAGACGTTTTCCTTCACCGACAGCGCGGTGGCCCGCACCACCCGGGCCGCGCGCGGGATGATGGGAATGGAGATAGCGATCACCACGTTCTGGACGGCCGGGCCCAGGATGGAGGCGATGGCCAGGGCCAGGATCAGCTGCGGGAAGGCCAGCAGGATGTCCATCAGCCGCTCGAGCAGGAGATCGACCTTCCCGCCCACGTAGGCGCTCGTCACGCCCAGCAGGCCGCCCACCGTGCAGCCGATGAACGACGCCGTGAAGCCGACGAACAGGGCGATCCGCGCGCCGTAGATGAGCCGGCTCATGAGGTCGCGCCCGAACTCGTCGGTCCCGAACCAGTGCTCGGCGCTCGGCCGCGCGAACTGCAGTCCGTAGTTGGGGCTGTAGGGGTCGAACGGCGCCAGCACTTCCGAGAAGGCGCCCACCACCAGCATGGCGCAGATGATCACCGCCCCCCCGGCGCCGAGCGGCTTCGTGCGGGCGAACTTCGCGATCTCCTGGCCGAGCGTGAGGCGCGGGGCCAGCGGGGCGGAGGCCTGGGCATGGGTCAGCGCGGTGACTGCCATCAGCGATAGCGGATGCGTGGATCGAACCACGCATAGGTCAGGTCCACGAGGAGGTTCACGATCACGAAGCCGAAGGCGATGAGGAAGACCAGGGCCTGCACCACCGGGTAGTCCCGGTGGGCCACGGCGTCCACCACGAACCGCCCGATGCCGTTCAGGGTGAACACCGTCTCGGTGACGACGAGGCCGCCGATGAGGAACGCGAACTCCGTCCCGATCAGCGTGATCACCGGCAGCATCGAATTCTTCAGGGCGTGACGGATGACGATGGCCCGCTGGGCCAGACCCTTGGCCCAGGCGGTGCGGATGTAATCCTCCCGGAGCACCTCGAGCACGGTGGACCGCGTCATGCGGGTGGTGACGGCGGCGTACCGGTAGCCGACGGTGAGGACTGGCCACACCATCATCGAGAGGTTGGCCCAGGGATCGACCCAGGGCGGCGTGTACTCCAGGGGCGGTCCCCAGCTGAAGAAGATGACCAGGAACAGGATGGTGAGGATCCCTACCCAGAACCCGGGGATGGCCAGGCCACCGATGCTGATTATGCGGACGGCGTAGTCGACCCAGGTGTCCTGGCGGACCGCGGCCAGCATGCCGAGGGGGATAGCGATGATGACGGACACCATGGTCGCCATGAGCGCGAGCTGCAGACTCAACGGTAGGCGGATCAGCAGCTCCTCGACCACCGGCTGCCCCGTCCACAGCGAGTTGCCGAAATCGAAGCGGAGCACCCCCCACAGCCAGGTCCCGAACTGCACCAGCAGCGGCTGGTCCAGCCCGAGGCGCTGACGCATGGCCTCGAGCTGCTTGGGATCGATGTGGCCGGCCGCGTCTCCGCCGAAGATCAGCAGGGCCACGTCGCCGGGGATCACCCTCATGATGAAGAACACCAGGGCCGCCGCCCCGAACAGCGTCGGGATGACGAGCAGCAGCCGCTTGACGATGTAGGTGCGCATCTCAGTCCTCGGCCAACCAGACGTCCTGGAGCTTCTGATTGGAGTAGTGATTGGGCGGCGCCACGTAGTTCTTCACCTTGGCCCAGTGCACCACGCTCCGCGCCCACCACAGGCCCGGGATGTGGTACGCGTTCTCCAGCACGACCTTCTCGAGCTCGTTGACGAGCCGCTTGCGCTCGGCCGGATCGAGGGTCCGCGCCTGGCGCGCGAACAGATCGTCGATCCGGGGATCGGAGAACCGACCCCAGTTGTTGGAGTCGCCGGTCTTGTACCGCTCGAGGAACAGATCGGGGTCATCCATGTAGTTGAACGTGCCGTTGACGATGGCTTCGAAGTTCCCGGTGTCCCGCCCGTCGGCGAACCAGGCCGCCGTCTCCATGGGCCGGTGCTCGGCCTCGACGCCGATCTTGCGCCACTCCTGGACCACGAACACGGCGAAGTCGATGTAGGGGACCCGCACGTTCCGATTTTTCAGGATCAGCTTGAGGCCGTTGGGGTAACCGGCCTCGGCCAACAGGCGCCTGGCCTCGGCCCGGCTCTTCTCGATGTCCTTGCCGAACCCGGGAAACTTTTGCAGCTCGGTCTCCGCCACCGCCCATTCCGTGGCCGGGCGCATCAGGCCCCCGACGTCCCGGAGGCTCGCGATGGGGTACAGCACCCGGCCCGCCGTGTACCGATCGATGGCCAGCGTGAGCGCCTTGCGGACGCGAACGTCGGTGAACGGCTTGGTGGTCTGGTTGAGGGCGATCCCGAACAGGCCGGTCGCCGGCGTGTCCTGCACGACGATCTTGTCCCCGAGCTGCTTGCGGATCGCCTCCACCTCCGACTGGGGCATGGTCCGGAACTCGATCCAGGCGCGCCCGGAGCGCAGGGCCGCCGCCCGGACCGACGTCTCCGGGCTGACGTAGAACTTGTAGCCATCGAGGTAGGGACGGTCCTTGACGAAGTAGTCGGGATTCCGCTCGCCCTCGAACGTCGAGCCGCGCGTGTAGCTCTTGAGCTTGAAGGGGCCGGAGCCCAGGACGTTCTTCGAGAAGTAGTTCGGGTCACGGTCCAGGTACTTCTTGGGGTAGATCACGTTCCACGGCGACGCCAGGTTGTTCAGGAGCGAGGCCGACGGAAACTTGAGCGTGAAGACCACGGTGCTCGGATCCGGCGCCTCGACGGACGCGATGGCCATGTAGGCGTTCTTGCGATTGCTGCGCACGCCGGGCGGGGGAAACACGATCTTGTCGTAGGTGGCCTTGACGTCGGCCGCGGTCAGCGGCGAGCCGTCGTGGAACCGGATGCCCTGGCGAAGCTTGAACGTGTAGGTCAGCCCATCGGGCGCGATCTTCCACTCGGTGGCCACGTCACCGATGATCCTGGGGTACTGCAGCGGGTCGAACTGGAGCAGTGTGCTGTACAGCGGCGCCACCATCTGCAGCGTGGCAAAGGTGGTCTCCTGGTGGGGATCGAGGCTCGGCGCATCGGCGGCGATGGCCGCGAGCAGGACACCCCCGCGGCGGGGGGTCTCCGCCCCCTGGACGGCGGCGGGGGCCGCCCCCACCAGGACGCCGATCAGGCCAGCGAGCGTGAGCACCGTGAGGAACGCCCGGTAACGCCGCATGCCCTTGCCTCCGTCATGCCGGGGGCCCCGACATGGCCCCCAGACCCCCCAACGCTCGGCCCGCCCCGGGGGACCCGTGGCGCGCCTCGGTCTCAGTCTTCCGCCAGCCACACGTCCTGCAGTTTCTGGTTCGTGTAGTGGCTGGGCGGGGCTACGTAGTTCTTCACCTTGGATAGGTGGACGACGCGGCGTGTCCACCAGAGGCCCGGCATGTAGTAGGCCTGCTCCAGCACGCGCTTCTGGAGCTGGATCACCAGCTTCCGGCGCTCGGCGGGGTCGGTGGCCCGGGCCTGCCGCGAGAACAGGTCGTCGATCACGGGATCGGTGATGCGGCCGTAGTTCTGCGGCGCTCCCGTGATGTAGCGATTCAGGAACTGATCGGGATCGTCCATGAACTCGACGGTCGGCTGGACACCCAGCTCGAAGTTTCCCGTATCCCGGAGATCCGCGAACCAGGCTGCGGTCTCCAGCGGACGGTTCTCCACCTCGATGCCGATCTTCCGCCACTCCTGGATCACGAAGACGGCCAGGTCCTGGTAGGGAAGCTTCACGTTGCGGTTCTTCATTACGGTCTTGAAGCCGTTGGGATAGCCCGCCTCGGCCAGGAGCTTTTTGGCCTCGGCCCGGCTCTTCTCGGCGTCCCGCCAGAAGCCCGGGATCAACTCGAGCTCGGCCTGGGGGACGCCCCAGTCCGTGCCCGGCCGCATCAGGCCGCCGATGTCCCGGAGACCGGTGAGCTGGTAGAGGACCTTGCCCGCCGTGTAACGGTCGAAGCCGAGCGTGAGCGCCTTGCGGACGCGGATGTCGGTGAAGGGCTTCACGGTGTTCTGCATGCCGATGCCGAACTGCCCGACCATCGGCGTCTCCTGGACGGCGACCTTGTTGCCCAGGTGCTTCTTGATCGCGTCTACCTCGCTCAGCGGCAGGTCGCGGAACTCGATGTAGGCCCGCCCCGACCGGATGGCGGCGGCGCGGACGCTTGTCTCCGTGCTGATGAAGAACTTGTAGCCATCGAGGTACGGCCGGTCCTTGACGAAGTAGTCGGGATTGCGCTCGCCCTCGAACGTGCCGCCCCGCGTGTAGTTCTTGAACTTGAAGGGCCCGGACCCCACCACGTTCTTCATGAAGTAGTTCGGGTCCTTGTCGAGATACTTCTTCGGGAAGATCACGTTCCACGGCGACGCCAGGTTTTCGAGCAGCGAGGCCGAGGGGAACTTGAGCTTGAACGCCACGGTGCCCGGGTCCGGGGCCTCGACGCGCTCGACCGCCGAGTAGTGGATCTTGCGAAGGCTCCGGGTGCCCTCGGGCGGGAAGACGATCTTGTCGTAGGTGGCCTTGACGTCGGCCGCCGTCAGCGGCGAGCCGTCGTGGAACTTGATGTCCCGGCGGATCTTGAAGGTGTAGGTCAGGCCGTCGGGCGAGATCTTCCACTCGGTGGCGACGTCGCCGGTGATCTTCGGGTAGTTCTGGGGGTCGATCTGCAGCAGGGTGCTGTAGAGCGGCGCCACCATCTGGATGTTGGCGAACGTGCTCTCCTGATGCGGGTCCAGGCTCGGGGGGTCCGCCCCGATGACCGCGAGCAGTATTCCACCCTTCCGTGGGGTCTCGGCGGCCGCGGCGGCGCCCGGCATCGCCAGGATCAGGAACGTGACCAGGATGGCCAGGGCCGCAACGGTGGGGACTGCCCGACAACGTCGGAATCCAGCCGTCATCTAGTACCTCCCATGGATGAGGGGCGTTAGGTACAGTTGACGGACGCTACCAACGGAAGGGCGCACCTGTCAACCGGTGCTTCCTGTCAGGCCCGATAGCCCGGGGCGCGGGGCGGCGGTCAGTCCTCCGCCAGCCAGACGTCCTGGAGCTTCTGGTTGGTCTGGTGGCTCGGCGGCGCCACCCAGTTCTTCACCTTCGCCCAGTGCACGACGTTGCGCGACCACCAGAGACCCGGCGCGTGGTAGGCGTTCTCCAGCACGATCTTCTGGAGCTCGATGACCAGCTTCCGGCGCTCGGCAGGGTCGAGTGTGCGGGCCTGCCGGGAGAAGAGGTCGTCGACCGCGGGATTGGAGAAGCGGCCCCAGTTCCCGGGCGACCCCGTGGTGTATTGATACAGCAGCTGATCGGGATCGTCGACGTACGCGCCGGCCGGGTAGATCATCAGCTCGAAGTTCCCCTGGTCCCGGCCTTCCGCGTACCAGGTCGCCGTCTCGAGCGGCCGATGCTCGGCCTCGATCCCGATCTTGCGCCACTCCTGGATCACGTACACCGCCCAGTCCTGGTAGGGCAGCTTGATGTTGCGATTCTTCAACACCACCTTGAAGCCGTTGGGGTAGCCCGCCTCGGCCAGGAGCTTCTTGGCCTCGGCCCGGCTCTTCTCGGGGTCCCGCCAGAAGCCCGGGATCTTCTCGAGGTCGGCCTGCGGGACGGCCCAGTCCGTGCCGGGACGCATCAGTCCCCCGACGTCCCGGAGGCTCGTGAGCGGGTGCAGCACTTTGGCTGCGGTGTAGCGATCGATCCCCAGCGTGAGCGCCTTGCGGACGCGGACGTCGTTGAACGGCTTCACGGTGTTGTTGATGGCGACGCCGAAATGGGTGACGAAGGCCGTCTGCTGGACGACGACCTTGTCGCCGAGGTGCTTGCGGATCGCGTCCACCTCGCTCAGCGGCAGGTCGCGGAACTCGATGTAGGCGCGCCCGGACCGGATGGCCGCCGCGCGCACGGACGTCTCCGTGCTGATGAAGAACTTGTACCCGTCGAGATACGGCCGATCCTTGACGAAGTAGTCGGGGTTCCGCTCGCCCTCGAACGTCGATCCCCGCGTGTAAGTCTTGAGCTTGAAGGGGCCGGAGCCCATGACGTTCTTCTTGAAGTAGTTCGGATCCTTGTCCAGGTACTTCTTGGGGAAGATGACGTTCCACGGTGAGGCCAGGCCCGACAGGAGTGAGGCCGACGGGAACTTGAGCTTGAACACCACGGTGCTGGGATCGGGGGCCTCGACGCTGGTCACCGCCGAGTAGAAGAGCTTGCGGATGCTGCGCACGCCCTCCGGCGGGAAGATGATCTTGTCGTAGGTGGCCTTGACGTCGGCGGAAGTCAGCGGCGAGCCGTCGTGGAAGCGGATGCCCGGCCGGATCTTGAAGGTGTAGGTCAGGGCATCGGGCGAGATCGTCCACTCGCTGGCCACATCGCCGATGATGTTCGGGTAGCCGTGGGGATCGATCTGTAACAAGGTGCTGTAGAGCGGGGCGGTCGGCTGCATGGTGGCGAAGGTCTGCTCCTGGTGCGGGTCGAGGCTCGGCGCGTCGGCGCCGATGACGGCCAGCAAGACGCCCCCCCGGCGCGGGGTCTCGGCCGCCGCGAGGGGGCTCGCCGCCATCACCGCACCGACCAGGAGGACCAGGGAAACGAGGAGGACGAGCGTCCGGTAACGTCGGATTCGTGTCCTCATCTGACACCTCCCTCCCACGGCGTGGGCGTTACGTTCAATCCTCGGCGAGCCAGACGTCCTGGAGCTTCTGGTTCACGTAGTGGCTGGGCGGGGCCACGTAGTTCCTGACCTTGGCCCAGTGAACGACGTTCCGCCGCCACCAGAGCCCCGGCAGGTAGTACGCGTTCTCCAGCACTCGCTTCTGCATCTCGACGACCAGCTTCCGGCGCTCGG
>JBOHPM010000167.1:0-6887 GCA_050731715.1 Candidatus Rokuibacteriota bacterium | reverse complement strand
GCGATAGAAGACGCGCCCGGCGCCATCGACAGCCGTGCACAGATCCAGCCAGGCATGGCGTTCCGCCACCAGCGTGTCCGGCTCGGTGCTGTCGCTGAGAACGAAGAAGTCGAACAGCGGCAGCGCGCCGGCGCGGGCTACCGACTCGTAGGTCGCCCGCACCCCCGCGAACACGCGCGCCACCTGCTCGTTGCGAATGGGCATGATGACCGCCGTGCGGGCCTCCGGCGGAATCGCCGTCCCGGGCGGCGCGGACCGCGTGATGGCGTGCCGATCGCGACCGCTGCACAACAGGAGGAACCCACTCAGCGCCGTCCAGAATCCCAGCGAGACCCACGCGAACAGGATCGTGAACAGGCTCAGGATCGCGAGCTCCAGGGGCTGTTGTCCCTGGTACGGCAAGACGCTGGTGGTCATGTAGTAGGCGAACGCCGCCGTTTGCGCCAGGGCCAGGAAGGCGAAAACAGTCCGTCGGATGGTAGCCGTTCGCGTGATCTTGCGGCTGTCGTCGGGCGACTCCGGCCTGTCACTGGCCCGGTCTGTCGGCGCCGCCGGGCCGGGAACCCGCGCCTGGGCGCCGAGCAGGCGGGAGAGCAGCGGCGCCGGCCATCTCGTCGGAGCCATCGACGTCCGGCGAATCGGCGGAGCGCTGGTCATGGCCCAGGCGGCGGCATCCGCGCGACCGTCGCGCGTCACCAGGCTGGGGGCGGCGAGCTCAAGGCGACGACGAATCGAAGCGAAGGCCACATGCTGGCCGACCTGGTGCTCGTCGGTCATGGCATGGTTCAGCGCATGGTGTAGTCGGGCCATGGCTGGGCCCGCTTCCGCCTCCCGCCCGGCCAGCTCCAGCACCACGCCCTGGCGCTCCCGGGGGAGCGGGAGCTGGTCGAGGTAACGCCGGCAGGTGCGGGCGGCGTCGGAGTCTAGTCGGGCGGCAGAATGTAACTCCACGTCTCTGTCAGGACCTCTTTCCCGCTGTGCAGGTGCGCCCGCAGCTCCACTGGCTTGCCGGCGTCGATGCGGCGGAATCGCACGACGAGGCGCCGGCCGCCGGTGACCTCGTTGCGTCTGATGTGTCGTTCCACGAGTTGCCCGTTGGTATCGATCCACAGCGCGACGTCGACGGCGGCGCTGGCGGGAGTCCGGCTGAGCCCGGGACCCTCGAAATCGACGTGGAGCTCGACGCTTCCATCCGGCGACGACCGGATATAGCCACGGCCGCGGCGCGTCTCGCGCACCCACCCCGACGGCGGGCGGATCTCGCGGTCTTTCTGCCACAGCACGCGATACGCATACGGCAAGGCCTCCTTGGGCCGCGGCTGCCAGTCGGGAACCCAGTATGCCACGATGTTGTCGTTGGTCTCATCCGGCACCGGGATTTGCACCAGCTCCACCCGGCCGGGCCCCCACGGCCCCTTCAGCTCGACCCAGGCCGAGGGTCGCAGGTCGTAGCGCGCCTCGAGGTCCGCATAGCCTTCGAACGACCGCTCCCGCTGCAGCAAGCCGAAGCCTCTTGGATTGGTCATCGCGAACGAGGTCACGAGCAGGCGCTTCGGATTCACGAGCGGGCGCCAGATCCAGTCGCTTTCGCTCACCTGGATGGACAAGCCCTCGGAATCGTGGACCCGCGGACGATAGTCCTCGCGCGCCGACCGCTGATTCGCACCGAAGAGGAACATACTGGTCAGGGGAGCCAGCCCGAGCTTGGTGACATTTCGACGCAGAAACAGCCGGGCATCCACGTCGAGCACCGTCGTGACCCCCGGCCGGAGGACGAACCGGTACGCCCCCACGGCGCGAGGCGAATCGAGCAGGGCGTAGATGGTGAGCTCCTTGGCGGTCGGCTTGGGGCGTTCGATCCAGAACTCGACGAACCGGGGGAACTCCTCGCCACTGCTTTCCGCGGTGTCGATGGCGAGAGCCCGGGCCGAGAGCCCGAACCGCTGCCCCCGTCCGAGCCCCCGGAAGTAGCTGGCGCCCAGGAAGACGATGATTTCGTCCTTGTAGGTGGGCGCATTGACGGGGAAGTGGACGCGAAAGCCGGCGAACCCCATCCCCTGCAGCTCATCGCGGGCGATCTTGTTCTTCCCGTAGTCGAAGGCGTCGGGATCGAAGCGGATTTGCCGCGCCCCTTCGAGTCCGATCTCGTGGATCGTGACCGAGTCCTCGTACACCCAGCCGGGATGGAAGAACATGATTTCGAAGGGCAGATTCGCGTTCTGCCACAGCGCACGATCGGGCCGGAAGCGAATATCGCGATGCTGGTCGTAGGTCAGCGCCTTGATCCCCTTGGGCAGGGTGGCGCTCGGCTTTTGATAGGCGGCGGCGGCGAGCTTCTCAGCCCGGGTGGCCACGTCGTAGAAGCTGAAGGCCTGGGCCTCGGCGGTCAGCAGCACCAGCGCCGCGAGCAGCGCGAGCGCGCCGGGCATCACCAACCGTCCCCGCGCGGCCGGTGGTTCGCCGCGTCGGGTTGACGACCAATCTGCGCGTCGATCCGCTTCAGCACCGCCGACTATTGCTCGTCGATATATCCAGTGGACTAGGGACGACTCCGCTGCCAATGCCGCGCGGCGCCCGGCCCCGACCGCGACCGACACCGAGCAAGAGACATACTCGATAGTAACAGGTCAGGCAACGGCCCGGCTGGCCGTCGCCGCTACGGCGACGACGGCTCGTTCAGGACGTGGCCTTTCGTGGCGATGACGTTGGCGTAGAACCGGGCGCTGTCCTTCGGCGTGCGCTGCTGGGTCTCGAAGTCGACGTGCACGATCCCGAAGCGCTTGGAATAGCCGAGCGACCACTCGAGGTTGTCGAGCAGTGACCACACGAAGTATCCGCGCACGTCGACACCGCGTTCGATCGCGGCATAGACGGCCGTGATGTGCCGGCGCAGATAGTCGACGCGCAGAGGGTCCGCCAGATGGTCGCCTTCGATCGTCGGGGGATCGAAGAAGGCGGCGCCGTTCTCGGTGACGTAAATCGGCAGATTGCCGTACCGCTTCTTGACCCAGACGAGGGTGTCCGTCAACGCCGGCGCGAACACCTCCCAGCCCGTCTCGGTATAGGTCGCGCGCGCCTGGGGCACCGGCCCCGCCTGCACGGGCCAGGCGTGGGGATCGAAGCGCGTGACGCTGCGCGTGTAATAGTTGACGCCAAGGAAGTCGATCGGCTCCTGGATGAGCGCGAGGTCGTCGGCCGGCCACCGCGGCCACGCTTCCCCGAAGATCTGGCTCAATTCGTCCGGATAACGGCCGAGGAAGATGGGATCCAGGTACTGGCGGTTCATGTACGCGTCGGCGCGCGCCGTGGCAGCCCGATCCGCCGGGTCATCGGACGCCGGGTACTTAGGCTCGAGGTTGACGACGATGCCGATGCGGTGGCGCCCCTCGGCCCGATAGGCTTTGACCGCCTCCGCGTGGGCGCGGAGCAAGTGATGGCTGGCCAGCGGCGCCTCGAAACGGTTCCGATGGCCGGGGGCGAGGGCCCCGTGCAGGTAACCGCCGTCGGTGATGACCCACGGCTCGTTGAGCGTCGCCCACATCTTGACCCGGTCGTCCAGCTTCCTGAACATGACCGAGGCGTACTCGGCAAACCACTTCGCGATCTCGAGATTGAGCCAACCGCCCAGGTCGTCCAGGGCGGCCGGAAGATCCCAGTGATACAGGGTCACCATGGGCTCGATGTCACTGGCGAGCAGCGCATCGACGAGCCGGTCGTAGAAGGCGAGGCCCGCCGGATTCACCGCGTTTCGCCCCTGCGGCATGACCCGGCTCCAGGAGGTGCTGAACCGATAGGCATTGGTCCCGAGACTCCGCATCAGCGCGACGTCGTCCCGGGACCGGCGGTAGTGGTCGCAGGCCACGTCGCCGGTGGCCCCGCCGCGAACCAGGTTCGGCGTGTGCGTGAAGCGGTGCCAGATACTGGGCCCGGCACCGTCAGCTAGCGGCGAGCCTTCGATCTGATAGGCCGACGTCGACGTGCCCCAGAGGAAGTGTTGCGGGAACTCGATCATTCGTTGATCACGACCTTTGCCGGAAGCTCGTGAAAACGGAGCTCCGTCCCCTGCCACGTCGCCGGCCGACCATTGATCTGGGCGGTCCGCGGCCGTTCGCCCGGCCAGACGAGCACAAATCCGCCGGGCGGCACACGCGGGCCACCGGGCATGTGCAGCACCACGCTCCGGCCCTGTTTCTTGAGTGAATACCCCAAGAGCCCGTAGGGCGTCCGCAAGTTTTTCAAGGTGACTCCCGATCCTTCGAGCCAGTCCGGGGGAACGCCAGCGGCGAGCACCAGCGTCTGGTCGCCCTCGCGTTCGTACGCGAACAGATCCAGCGCGGAACGGATGAAGTCCGAGGCGACCCAGCCATGCGGCAGGTCGCCCACGAAGCGCGGCTGCCGGGGGTCGCGGCCGACCACTTCGGGCCACTGATTCCACGCTACCGGTCGCCGGCCCGCCAGAAAGAAGGCGAGCAGCTCGTGGGCCCGGTCGCGCCACCCCAGGCGGACGAATGTGCCGATCGCCCGCATCTCGTAGGGCGTGTAGTCTTCCCACGCGATACGCCCGTCCCGCCGGTCCACGAACTCGCGCCAGTAGCGCTCGAACGTGGCGTGGACCAGATCGGCCGGGAGGCGGTGCAGCTCTCCGGCTGGCGCAATCGCGATGGTGGACGAGGTGGGATCGAAGTCGCCGAGCTCCGCGGCCCCCGGGAGGTAATTGATCCCGTGGGTGGCGATGGACTGGCGAAGCGACGCGGCGAGATCGCGGCGGAACTCTTCGCGCTGCGCCTGCAGCCGGCTCGCGGCGTCGCGGTAGCCGAGCGCCGTGGCGGCGGCGATGGCGCCGGCGTACCCCTTCAGCGCCCAGAAGTCGTCCCAGTACGAGTGCATGGGCTTGGCCGAATAGCCTTCGTGACTGATCGACGCAGGCAGCAGCCCGTAGAAGGCCCGGGTGGCCGGGGTCAGGTTGGCGTCGGTACGCTCGGATTGCCGCAGCATCTCGAGGTAGCGCGCGGCCGCCGCCACGTGCGGCCACATCGCCTCGAGGAGCTGGCGATCGTTGGTGTAGCGGAAGACCTCGGCCGCGAGGAAGATCAGCTGACCGGGGCTGTCGTGCTCCGGCACGGGATCGGCCCCGCGCTCGTCGACGCAGCAGGGAACCTTGCCGTTGGCGAACTGGTGGGGCGCGTACCAGCGCAGGTAGTCGGCGGCCACGCCGGCGTGACCGACTCGGAGCAGCGATTCCGCGATCATCGCCCCGTCACGGATCCAGGAACGTGCGTAGGACCTCGTCCCCGGCCGCAGCGCCGGCCCGTCGCGCGACATCAAGATATGCGCCAGCGCTGTGCGGAGCGCGGCGATGAGCGGCTGCCCGGACGCAGGGACGTCGATCGAGACGCGCTGCAGGCGCTCGCGCCATGCCGCACTGACGGCGGCCTGCTCGCGCTTGAGCCACGTTGCCGCAGTCTCTGCCCTGAGGTCCGGGTGGACCGGCGGCCCTGACAGCGGCACGACGACGCCCACGGTAGCGCTGGCGTATGGCGCCAGCGTGAGCTGATAGCTGAGGGCCGCCGACGCGTAACCGAACTCGTCGCGTACCTCGGTCGGGCCGGCCCAGTCGGGCGCCCGGAGCACGGTTGGCAGGGGGCCCGCATCGAACGGGAATGTCCCGACGCGGTCCGGGGCGAGCAACGGGAAGACCTTTCGGTCGGTGTTGACCGAGAGCGCCGTGCCGTCCCATTTGATGTGACCGATGGAGCTGGCACCGCCGACCGTGCTGAGGAACTGCGACGGGGGGTTGACCTGGAACGGACGCACCGCCAGGACGAGGTGGAGGGGCACGCGGTGGGCGGTGAGGTTCCGGATCTCATAGCGGCCGACTAGGCGGGACTGACCGCGAGAGCCCGTCGCAAACGCCGAGACACGCAGCTCCCACTGGGCCTGGCGCCACATCACCCCGGGGATCGGCAGATAGTCCTCGACCAGGAATTGACGGGGCTCGACGTCAGCCCAGCTGACGACGCGTGACCCAGCCACGACGAACGGCTCGATCGAGAAACCACCCCTCGCGACCTCCAGCGCGCCGTCCGCCGACAGCAGCCCGCTCTCGTCGCCGCCGTCGATGCCCACGAGGGTCCACGCAGTCTGCTCGCCGGAGATCCCCCGCGGGTACGTGCCGCGGGGCCAGTCGCGCGCGGAGGCCTGGAAGAACGCGTTCGCCGAGGCGCCGAACGCCAACTCCTTGATCTCGAGCTCGGCGAGGCCGTAGGCCCGAGCTGGACCGTCGTGGAGCGCGAGGCGCAGGAACCGGGTCTCGGCCTCGCGCAGCCACACGGCGTCGGGACCGCCGCGACCGCCGACAACCCGCCGCACGGTCTGCCAGCGGACGCCGTCGTCGGAAAACTGGACGTCGTACCTTCCGGCATACGCGTGCGGAAGCCAGCGCACGGTGAGGCCGCCGAACTCACGCGCCCGCTGGAAGTCGATGGTCAGCGTCTGAGCCGGGCCCTTGGCCGGATCACTCTTCCAGGCCGTCGCCATCGAGCCGTCGAGGACCAGCGCCGCTTCGGCGCCGGGCAGCGCGGACGATGCCCGGAGGACGGGCAGCAACAGGGCGCCGGCTTCGTCGGGTAGCTCGCGCAGCGCCAGCTGGCTCACGTACACGGAGCCGCGGCCGCCGCCGTGACCGGCCGCCACCGCGAACTCGATGCTGTCGACGCGCTGCAGCGTGCGGTCCTTGGTCGGCCCCCATGCGAACTCGATGTGGCGCTTCTTGATCCGCACGAGCTGCCACTCGCGCGGGAAGTGGAAATCGGGCCGATTGACCCACCAGACGTTGTCGCCGCTGGCGTCGACCAGCTTGACCTGGAAATTGTTGGCCGGCGCATCGG
>JBOHPM010000166.1:0-6926 GCA_050731715.1 Candidatus Rokuibacteriota bacterium | reverse complement strand
CTACGATGCCCTGCGTGGTGGCGAACGTGCCGTGGCTGGGCGAGTCTTCATCCTCGGCCCCGACGGCCAGCCCAAGCCGGTGAGCGTCAGGCTGGGCATCAGCGACGGGGCCTCCACCGAAGTGCTGAGCGGCGATCTCACGGAGGGCCAGGAGGTCATCGTCGGGGCTTCCGGAGGCGCCAGCGGTCCCGCCCGGTCGGGCGGCGCCGGTACGGGTACGGGACCGCGCCTGAGACTCTGACATGGCGCTGATCGCGACGGAGGCGGTCACCAAGGACTATCGGCTCGGGCCTCACACCGTTCACGCGCTCCGCGGGGTCACGGTCGGCATCGAGCGCGGCGATTTCGTGGCCGTGATGGGACCGTCGGGCTCCGGCAAGTCCACCTTCATGAACATCCTCGGCTGCCTCGACACGCCGACGGCCGGTTGCTACCGGCTCGACGGCGTCGACGTGGGGCGACTCTCCCGCGACGAGCTGGCCCGCATCCGGAACGCCAAGGTCGGATTCGTCTTCCAGCAGTTTCACCTGCTGCCGCGCACCAGCGCCCTGGAAAACGTCGAGCTGCCACTCCTCTACGCCGGCCTTCCCGCCCGGGGGCGGCGGGCGCGGGCGCGCGAGCGCCTGACCGCCGTCGGCCTGGCCGACCGCGAGGCGCATCAGCCGAGCCAGCTCTCCGGCGGCCAGCAACAACGCGTGGCGATCGCCCGCGCCCTCGTCAACGAGCCCGCCGTGCTTCTGGCCGACGAGCCCACCGGCAATCTCGACTCGCGGACGAGCGTGGAGATCATGGCCCTGCTCCAGCGCCTGAACCGGGCCGGGCTCACCATCGTCCTGGTGACCCACGAGCCCGATATCGCGGCCTACGCCCGGCGGGGGCTCTCCTTTCGGGACGGCCGCGTGCTGGCGGACGTGCCGGTGCCTGTCACCCGCGACGCCGCCGAGGTGCTGGCCGCCCTGCCCGAGGAAGCACTGGCATGACGGTCCTCCAGTCCGCCCGGATCGCGCTCCGCGCGCTGAGGGTCAACAAGCTCCGCAGTGCCCTGACGATGCTCGGCATCATCTTCGGCGTGGCCGCGGTGATCGCGATGGTGAGCGTAGGGGCCGGGGCCCAGGCCCGCGTGGCCGAGCAGATCCAGAGCCTCGGCTCCAATCTGATCATCGTGCTCCCGGGCAGCGTCAGCTCCGGCGGGCTCCGCCTCGGCCACGGCACCCAGCCTCGGATCACCGAGGACGACGCCATCGCCATCGCCCGGGAGGTCGCCGCCGTCCAGGTCGCGGCGCCCTCCAGCCGGGGCGGCGCTCAGGTGGTGTTCGGCAATCTGAACTGGTCGACCACCGTGCAGGGCGTCACCGCGGACTATTTCGAGGCGCGCGACTGGGTCATCGTGACGGGCCGTCCCCTCGGCCCCGAGGACGTCGACGGCAGCGCCAAGGTCGCGCTCCTCGGCCAGACCACCGCCCAGAACCTGTTCGGCGGGGCCGACCCCCTCGAGCAGATCATCCGCATCAAGAAAGTCCCTTTCACGGTGGTGGGGGTCCTCGACCGCAAGGGACAGAGCTCGTGGGGCCAGGACCAGGACGACGTGATCCTCATCCCGCTGTCGACCGCGAAGAAGAAGATTCACGGCGTGAACCAGGCCAGCCCCCGCGCGGTCGGGGCCATCTCCATCAAGATCCGCCCCGACCAGGACATGCCCGAGGCCGAGGAGCAGATTCGCGCCCTGCTGCGCCAGCGGCATCGCCTGCAGCCGTTTCAGGACGACGACTTCTGGATCCGGAACCTCTCGGAGGTGCTGCAGACCCAGGAGGAGTCCTCGCAGGTGATGACCTACCTGCTCGCCGCTATCGCCTCGGTCTCGCTCCTCGTCGGCGGCATCGGCATCATGAACATCATGCTGGTCTCGGTCACCGAGCGGACGCGGGAGATCGGGCTTCGCATGGCGGTGGGCGCGCGGGGGCGCGACATCCTCCTGCAGTTCCTGGTCGAAGCCACGACGCTCTCGCTCATCGGCGGCCTGATCGGCGTCGTGCTGGGGTTGGGCACCGCCGGGGGCATCAGCTATCTGGCCGAGTGGCGGACGCTGATCGCGCCCGAGGCCATCGTGCTGGCCTTCGGCTTCGCCGCGGTCATCGGCATCTTCTTCGGCTTCTATCCTGCCCGCAAGGCCGCCCGGCTCGACCCGATCGAAGCGCTCCGCTACGAGTAGCCGCCCGGTCTCACCTCGCGCGCACGGGGAGGTCTGCCGCGGACCGTCGTTGCCTCGTCCAGGACGAGAGCGCTGATACCTCGAGCAGGCCGACCGCCACGCCGCAGACCAGGACCAGCACGTTCAGGCGCACCGCCTGACGGTGGCTCGCCGCGAAGGCGGCATCATCACCGGCGCGCCGAGCCCGGTTCGCGGCGGGCAAGGTCATTCCCAGCGCCCAGACGAGGCCGATCACCATCACGGCCCCCAGCGCGGCGCCCGCCAGATGGCGCAGCCGCTGCCGGCTCCGACGCGCCGCCAGCACGACCAGCGCCCCCACGGCCAGGCCCGACAGGGTGATGCCCCACTGGTAGTACGCCGGGAGCAAGGCCGCGACCAGCTCGCCCGCCTCTCTGCGCTCCAGGGTGTGAAAGAGCCGGGGGGCCGCGACGAAGGAGAAGAAGGCCATGATGCCGACCCAAGAGGCGATGGACATCAGCACGACCGCTCTCAGCGCGCTCACAACGCTCTCCGCGCGTCCGCTCGTCATCGTTCTCCCTCCCCGGCTCGCCGAGCGCTCCTGGCGAGCATCGACAAGCGCCGGCCCGCTGTCAACCGGCCCCCGTTTGACACCCCGGCGCGGCGGACGCTAGAGTCCGGCCGATGTGGTGCCGCCTGGCGCCGCTGGCCCTTGCGCTCACCCTGCTGCCCGCCGCGGCGGGCAGCAGTCCCTCCGTCGAGCAGCAGGCGCGCGAGCTGATCGCCCGCTACCATGAGGATCCGACCCGCCTCGACCGGGCGCGCGATCTGCTGGAAGCGGCCATCAAGCAGGAACGCCGGGTCGACACGCTGATCCTGCTCGCCCGCGTGCATTTCCTCGTGGGCGATGTGAGGGCCACCACGCCCGAGGCCAAGCTCGCCGCCTACGACCGCGGTCGGGAGCTCGGCCAGCGCGCGGTCGAGCTGGCCCCGCGCAGCGAGGAGGCCCACCTCTGGTACGCGATCAACACCGGGCGCTGGGGGCAGGCCCGGGGCGTGGTGCGCTCGCTCTTCCTGCTGCCCACGGTTCGTGAGGAGCTCGACATCATCTTCGGGCTCAACCCCAAGTCAGCGCGGGGCCACGCCCTGGCCGGCAACGTGATGTTCGAGGTGCCGGGGCTACTCGGGGGCGACCGCCGGAAGGCCGAGGAGCACTACCGCAAGGCGCTGCAGATCGATCCCCGGTTCACGGTGGTACGGGTCGACCTGGCCCGCTTGCTGATCGCCACCGGCCGTCACGACGAAGCCCGGCGAGAGCTCACCCGCGTGATCGACGAGCGGGCCCCGACCAGCATCGCCGACTGGACGGTCAAGGACGTCCCGCGGGCCCGGGCCCTGCTCGACTCTCTCCGAGCCAAGCCCTGAGGATCGGGGACGTCGTCCGGCGGCTTCAGCACACGCGGTCGGCGTGGAACCCCACCGCGCTCGCCGTCGTAGCCGCCGAGTCGCGCGATCCCTTCCGGGTCCTGATCGCGTGCATCCTCTCGCTGCGGACCCAGGACACCACCACCGGCCCGGCCGCCGCGCGCCTCTTCGCCCTGGCCGACACCGCGCCGGCCATGCTCCGGCTCACCCCGCGCCAGATCGAGCGCGCGATCTACCCCGTCGGCTTCTACCGCACCAAGGCCCGTGCCATCCGGGCGATCTGCCGTGACATCATCGAGCGCTTCGCCGGCCGGGTCCCCGACAGGATCGATGACCTGCTGACCTTCAGAGGGGTGGGCCGCAAGACGGCCAACCTCGTGGTCACGATGGGCTACGGCAAGCCCGGGATCTGCGTGGACACCCACGTCCACCGGATCTCGAACCGCCTGGGCTATGTGCGCACGCGAACGCCGGACGAGACGGAGCAGGCGCTGCGTCGCCGGCTCCCCCGCCGATACTGGATCGGCTACAACGATCTCCTCGTCAGCTTCGGCCAGAACGTCTGTACACCGATCTCCCCGCGCTGCTCGGGCTGCCCCGTCCGGACGCTGTGCCGCCGCGTGGGCGTGAGGTCGGCCCGCTAGCCAGCGCGCGCAGCCGGGCCAGGTTGCGCTGGTCGGCCACCGGCTCCGGCTCCTTCGGCGTCTCCAGCACTTTGGGCACCCCGAGGAAGCGAGCGTCACCGAGGAGCCGGCGGAAGGCGGCCCGACCGAGGTAACCCTGACTAATGTGCTCGTGGCGGTCGAGGCCGGAGCCCAGCCCGGCCCGGGCATCGTTGAGGTGGAAGGCCAGGATTCGCTCGAGTCCCACCTGGGCCGCGCACTCGGCCACGACCGTCTCCCACCCCGCGGCCGAGCGGATGTCGTACCCCGCGGCGAACAGGTGACAGGTGTCGAGGCACACGCCGACTCGCTCCGGCCGCACGACGCGCCCGATGACGACACCGAGCTCGGCGACACGACGGCCCAGCGTGTCACCGCCGCCCGCCGTATTCTCCAGCGCGATCCGGATCCGGTAGCCGGCCGTGCGGCGGATCGCCTCGTCCAGTGCCGTCGCCACGCGGGCCAACCCCGCCTCCACGCCCGTTCCCAGGTGGGAGCCGGGATGGATGACGAGACAGGTCAGGCCCAGCGCTTCACCCCGCTCGAGCTCATCCGTGAAGACGTCGACGGCCCGCGACCACTCGGCGGGGCGCGGACCGGCCAGGTTGATGAGGTAGCTGGCGTGGCCGAAGACCGCGCGGAGCCGGGTGCGCCGGCGCGCCGCCGCGAAGGCGCGGATGTCGTCGGGGGTGAGCGGCGGCCCCGCCCACTGCCGCTGGTTCTTGACGAAGATCTGCACCGCGCCGCAGCCCAGGGCCTCACCGCGCTCGAGCGCCCGCCAGAGCCCCCCGGCGATGGACATGTGGGCGCCGAGCTCGTCACTGCCTGGAGGGGGCAGAGGCCGCCCCCTCCCAACCTCCCCGTTCGCGCGAGATGTGACCACCGTAGCCTTCAGAAGGGCGCGTCCAGGACCGGGGCCAGCAGCTCACCGATGCGCTGGCGCCGATAGGCCCAGAGCGCGGCAAGCTGGCGACCGATCACCACGGCGTGCAGCGCGTGGCCGATCGGACCCAGGCGCAGCTGGTAGCGCACATGGTCCTCCATCCACGTCCCGCCGCGCTCCTCCACGAACAGGTGTCGATGCTCCCACTTGTGGTAGGGACCGCGGACCTGGACGTCGACGAAGTGCCCCGGCGGATCGTACTCACGGATGAAGGCCCGCCAGCGCAGGGGCAGGCCGAGCCAGCGGATTGCATAGTCGAAGACGGCAAAGGCCGCCATGGCCGACGCCGGCGTCAGCAGGCGCAAGGCCAGCCAGGGCGGGGTGACGCGGGCCAGGTTGGCGGGGTCGGCCACGAAGGCGAACACCTCGGCCCGCGGTCGGCCCAGCCACACCCGCGATTGCAGAACGTGGTCAGGCATGCGGGTCCCCGGGCCGCCTCACGGGCGGCCGGTCAACCGAGCTTCCGGACCTCGCTCAGAATCTTGTCGGGATCCGGCAGCTCGCCCTTGCCGTAGCGCTCGGTGAAGCGCACCACGCCGTGCCGGTCGATGATGAAGGTCGCGCGAACGTTCGCGTTCCAGTCGGGCCAGTACACTCCGTACTGCCGGGCCACGCTGCGCTGGATATCGGACAGCAGCGGATAGTGGCTGATCCCGACCGTCTTGGCCCAGTGTTCGTGACTGAAGGGGCTGTCGGTGCTCACGCCCAAGACCTGGGCATTGGCCGCCTCGAAGTCGCCCACGCGCTTGTCGAAGGCGGGCATGCAGGTGCTTCAACCCGGGGTCCAGTCCAGCGGGTAGAAGAGCAGCACGACATGCTTGCCACGGTAGTCGCGCAGGCTGACATCCTTGAGTCCGATGGTCTTCAGGGTGAACTCGGGGGCAGGGTCACCCACCCGGAGCGTCGCTTCGCTGGCCGTGCTCACTCGCGGTGTCCTCCTTTCGCCGCTCGGCTGGTCATGCCACGCCGCGTGATGATAGCACGCTGACTCGGCACCCTGGCCGCGGGCTTACGCGTCAGGGCCCAGCGGTCGCCCCGGCCGGCCTCGAGCAGCGTGTCGGCCAACCCGATGTGTCCGGCCGCGGTGGTCACCCGGCCGGTCTCGAGCAGGCGGGCCAAGCGCTCGCGCCAGCGCAGCTCGCGCACCGCGTGGTGATCGAGGAGAACGCGACAGCCGGTGGCCTCGATGATGCGCAGCAGGTGCTCGACGGCCCGCTCGATGGCCGCCGCGCCCACCGCGTGCTCGAGGTACGACGGCGGGCCGGACAGGTAGAGCAGCGTCGGCCGCTGCCGGGTGAGGTACGCCGCGGCGACCGGGGAGAGCGGACCCTGCACGTCGGAGGCGAAGACGAATCGCTCGCGCTGGGCGTGGTCGATCACGGTGAGCGCCACGACGTAACCTAGCGCCGTGCCCTCGACGCCGTGGGCGAGCGGAGGCGACGCCTCCAACGTCAGCTCCGCCTCTCGCCGGACGGCGGCGTCAGCTGTCTCCACGCGGGCGTGACCGCTCAGCGCGCGCCAGAGCTCGATACCCCGTCGCGCCTGCTGGCCCTGGATCATCCGGCGGGGGTCCTTGGCCAGGACCAGGCGATTCACATAGGACGCTGGATCGGAGCGGAAATGATCCTCATGGTAGTGGCTCACGAAGACGAGCTGGGCCCGGGCCGCATACGCCGAGATGCGGTCGTTGGTGCGGCGGAGCGCCTCCCACTCCTCCTCGGTGGGGGGC
>JBOHPM010000165.1:0-7014 GCA_050731715.1 Candidatus Rokuibacteriota bacterium | reverse complement strand
GGCCGCCGTCGGCGGCGGGCGCGCGGCCGGTCTTCCCCCGGCGATGAGCGACGCGTGACCGCCTCACTGACCTTTCACGGGGCGGCGGGGACGGTGACGGGGGCCAAGTTCCTCGTGCAGGCTGCCGGGGCCCGGCTCTTGCTGGAATGCGGCCTCTTTCAGGGACCACGCGAGCTTCGCCAGCGGAACTGGGCGGCTCCCGCCGTCGCTCCGGCCGAGCTGGGCGCGGTGCTCCTCTCTCACGCCCACCTCGATCACTCCGGGTATCTGCCCCGGCTGGTGCGAGACGGTTTCGCCGGTGGTGTCTACTGCTCGCCGGGTACCGCTGACCTCCTGACGATCATGCTGCCCGACGCCGCCCGGCTCGAGGAGGAGGAGGCGACGTTCCGTAATCGGACACGAGCGAGCCGTCATACCCCGGCGTTGCCGCTATTCACTGCCGAGGATGCGGCGCGAGCGCTGGCCTTGCTCCGTCCGGTGGCCTTCGGCGCCCGCATCGCGCCCGCTCCGGGCGTGAGCGCCCGGTTCATCCCCTCCGGTCACATCCTGGGCGCCAGCATCGTCGAGCTGGAGATCGCGGGCCGTCGGCTCATCTATTCGGGCGATCTGGGGCGCTACAGCGTTCCTATCATGCAAGACCCCCAGCCGGTCCTGCACGCCGACACGCTCCTCGTCGAATCCACCTACGGAAACCGGCTCCATCCGGCGGACGACGGCACGCCCGTGCTCGTTGCCGCGGTCCGGCGGGCGGTCGAGCAGCGGGGTGCCTTGCTGGTGCCCGCCTTCGCCGTGGGGCGCACGCAGCAGCTGCTCTACCTCCTCCGGGAGCTTGAGGAGCAGGGCAGGGTACCCGCCCTCCCCATCTACCTCGACAGCCCCATGGCGATCGCCGCCACGGTGGCCTATTCTCGCCATCCCGAGGAGCACGACGATGCCATGGGCCGGGCGGCCGCGGCAGGCAAGCGGCCCCTGGTCCCATCACGCTTGCACCCCTCGGTGAACGTGGGAGATTCCAAGCGTCTCAACGATCTCGAGGGGCCGTTTGTCGTCGTCGCGGGAAGCGGGATGGCCACCGGGGGCCGGATCCTCCACCACCTGCGCCGGCGGCTCGGCGACGAGCGGACCACGGTCCTGTTCGTCGGGTTCCAGGCGGCCGGCACGCGAGGCCGGCTGCTCCGCGAGGGCGCCAGCACGGTCAGGATCTTCGGCGAGGAGGTCGCCGTGCGGGCGAAGATCCTCGCGACCGATGCGCTGTCCGCCCATGCCGACCGGCAGGAGATCCTGCGCTGGCTCGGGGCGTTCCAGGGGCCACCCGGCGCGACCTATGCAGTCCACGGCGAGCCACAGGCGGCGGCCGCCCTGTGCGAGGCGATCAGCAGCGAGCTCGGCTGGCCCCGGGCCGCGGTCGCCCGCGACGGTGCCAGCGCCCAACTCTGAGGGAATGCGGCTCGTCGTGGTGCAGGACGCCGAGGAGCTGGCCGCAGCAGCGGCCGAGCTGTTCCGCGACCGCGTCCGCGCCAACCCCGAGCTGGTCGTGGCCGTGCCCGCCGGGCGGACGCCGCGACGGATGTACGCGCTTCTGCGCGAGCGGCAAGCCCGGGACCCTATCGACTGCTCTCGGCTCCGCGTGTTCTCGGTGGACGAGTTGTGCCCGCCGGCTCCGGGTGACGGCTACTTCTGGCGGCAGATCCGTCGGGAGTTCCTGGCCTGGTCCGGAGTCCCCTCGGAGCGTTGCCATCCTTTCCGCGTAGAGGCCAGCGACCTCGACGAGATGTGCCGCGACTACGACCGGGCGATCGCCGCCTGCGGAGGCCTGGACCTCGTGATGCTCGGCCTGGGGCCCAACGCGCATCTGGCGTCCAACGAGCCTGGCGGGCGCCTGGACTCACCGACACGCTCTGTGATCCTGCTACCGGAAACGGTGGCCTACATCCAGACGGACGAGGTGAATCTAGAGCTGGCCGGCGGCGCCGTCTCTGACCGCGCGGTCACCCTTGGCCTGGCCACCATTCTCGCGGCCCACGAAGTCGTCGTGCTGGCAAGCGGCCCGGCTAAGCGGCTTGCCGTCACCCGGCTGCTGGCGGGACCGGTCTCGCCCCAGGCCCCGGCGTCCGTTCTCAGGGACCATCCAGGGTGCACGATCCTGGCCGACCGCGCCGCCGCCGCCTGAGTGGCTCGGCCCCGATATCTTGGTGGCTTGACACGCTGCACCCCCCACCAGTATGGTTGGCGGGACATGACGGTCATCGCGCTCGGAGCCGACCATGCCGGCTTCGCCCTCAAAGAGGAGTTGAAGCTCTGGCTCGCGGCGCGAGGCCATGAAGTGCTCGATTTCGGGACGAACTCGGCTGAGGTCGTCGATTATCCCGACTATGCCGTGCTGGTAGCCCGGGCCGTGAGCCGGGGCTCGGCGGTCTGTGGCGTGCTCGTATGCGGCACGGGCATCGGGATGGCCATCGCCGCCAACAAGGTCGTTGGCGCCCGGGCCGCAGTGTGCGCCGACGCCGAGGCGGCCAGGATGAGTCGCGAGCACAACGACGCGAACATCATCACCCTGGGCGCCCGCGTGCTCCCGCGAGAGGGGGCGTTCGGCATCCTCGAAATCTGGCTCAAGACCGATTTCGCCGGTGGGCGCCACGTCCGCCGTGTAGAAAAGCTCGCCGCCCTCGAGGGCCTGGCCCGGAACGAGGGCCCGCGTGCCTCGGCTCGCTGAGGTCGATCCCGACATCGCCAAGATCCTCCGCGAGGAGGCCCAGCGTCAGCATCGCAACCTCGAGCTGATCGCCTCGGAGAACTTCGTCTCCGAGGCGGTCCTGGAAGCGCTGGGCTCGGTGTTGACCAACAAGTATGCCGAAGGCTATCCCGGGCGCCGTTACTACGGCGGCTGTGAGGTAGTCGACGTCGCCGAGGAACTGGCCATCAGCCGGGCCCGTGAGCTCTTCGGCGCCGAGCACGCCAATGTGCAGCCCCACTCGGGTGCCCAGGCCAACATGGCCGTGTACCTCGCCGTGCTGAAGCCGGGCGAGACGGTCCTCGGCCCCAACCTCGCCCACGGCGGACACCTCACCGCCGGCAGCCCCGTGAACTACTCCGGCAAGCTCTACAACATCGTCCCTTACGGCGTGCGCCAGGACACCGAGCGGATCGACCTCGATCAGCTCCGCGACCTCGCCCGGCAGCACCGGCCCCGGATGATCATCGCCGGCGGGTCGGCATTCCCCCGGGCTATCGACTTCGCGCCGTTCGGCGAGATCGCCCGTGAGGTGGGCGCCATCCTCATGGCCGACATCGCGCATCCGGCCGGGCTGATCGCCGCCGGCCTGCATCCCTCCCCGATCGGCCACGCCGACTTCGTCACGACGACGACGCACAAGACGCTCCGCGGGCCGCGGGGTGGCATGATCCTGTGCCGGGCCAAGGACGCGGCGACCCTGGACAAGATCGTCATGCCGGGGGTGCAGGGTGGTCCGCTGATGCACGTCATCGCGGCCAAGGCGGTGGCCTTCCGCGAGGCGCTCACGCCCGAATGGCGGGCCTACCAGCAGCAGATCGTGCGGAACGCGGCCTCGTTGGCCGAGGCCCTGCTGGCGCGTGGGTACCGGTTGGTCAGCGGCGGGACCGACACCCATCTCCTGCTCGTGGATCTCACCGAACGGAAGATCACCGGTAAGGACGCCCAGGAGGCCCTCGACCGCGCCTGGATCACGGCCAACAAGAACACGATCCCCTTCGACAGCCGCAGTCCCATGGTGACGAGCGGCATCCGCCTGGGAACCCCGGCGATGACGACGCGGGGAATGCGGGAGCCCGACATGGCCAGGATCGCCGAGCTCATCGACCGGGTGCTCGCCAACCCCGGATCCGCAGCGGTGGAGGCGCAGGTGCGCGCTCAGGTCCAGGAGCTGACGAGCCGGTTCCCGCTGTATACGGACCGCCGCAAGTGAGGGGAGGGGCCCGATGAAGTGTCCGTTCTGCGGTCACACCGAGGATCGGGTCGTGGACTCGCGGGTGGGTCGGGAGGGGGAGTTCATCCGGCGCCGGCGGGAGTGCCTCAAGTGCCACCGTCGCTACACGACCTACGAATACATCGAGGACGTCCTGCCCCACGTGGCCAAGCGTGACGGGCGTCGGGAGCCCTTCGATCGCCAGAAATTGCGGAGCTCCATCCTCAAGGCCTGTGAGAAGCGCTCGGTGGGCGTGCAGAAGGTGGACGACATCGTGGCCGACATCGAGGCCAGGCTGCACGAGCGCGCCGAGAAGGAGACCTCCAGCATGGAGCTGGGGGACATGGTCATGGAGCACCTCAAGCGGCTGGACCAGGTCGCCTATGTCCGCTTCGCCTCGGTGTACCGGCAGTTCCAGGACGTCTCGCAGTTTTCGGAGACCGTGAACCAGCTGAAGGGGCTCCTCAAGGAGGACAAGGTCAAGCCGGCGATCCTCCCCAAGCCCCGCGCCTTCGTGAAGACCAACAGCAAGTAGAGGGTCCGCGGGCGCCCCGACCCCATCGGTGGGGTGGCCCGGCCGAAGGTCGACGGGGCCCCGTGGTTTGACAACGGCAAGAGCCGGGTGATAGCGTGTGGCCAACTTCTGATCGTCTGGCCTCACCACCTTTGAGGAGACCTCCCCGATGAAGCGTGCGCTGAGAACACTGGTCTTCGTCGAGCCGAAATCGACGCATCTGCACATCTATAGCCGTGTGTGTATCCCCCGGCTCGGCTCCGTGCTGCTGGCCACGATCATGCGCGGTCGTGGCTACGACACCCGCACCTACATCGAGGACATTCATGCCCTCGACATGCCGGACATCCTCTCGGCCGATCTCGTGGGGATCTCGGCCATCACGTCCACGGCCCCCCAGTCTTACCGTCTGGCCGACAAGGTGCGCGCGGCGGGCGGCATCGTGGTCATGGGCGGCACCCACACCAGCTTCCTCCCCGAAGAAGGGCTGCAGCACGCCGATTTCGTGATCCGCGGCGAGGGGGAGTTCGCCTTCCAGGAGCTGGTCGAGGCCATCGAGCGCGGGGGAGGCTTCGAGAAGATCCAGAACCTGTCGTATCTGGCCGAGGGCCGGGCCGTGCACAACCCGGAGCGACCCAAGATCCCCAATCTCGACGTCAATCCGATCCCCGACTACCACCTCATCCAGGGCTGGAAGTCGGGTGGAGTCATCTCCATCGCCACCTCGCGGGGCTGCCCGTTCTCGTGCACCTTCTGCTCGGTCCCGGGCATGTACGGCCACGCCTTCCGGACCCACTCGATCGCCCGCGTGCTCGAGGAGCTCGCCGTGCACAAGGACGCCCTCTACGCCTTCTTCGCCGACGACATCTTCACGGCGAACAAGAAGCGGGTGAAGGAGCTGCTTCGGGGCATGATCGACCGCAACCTCACCCCGGAGTGGGGCGCCCAGGTGCGCACGGAGACCGTCGACGACCCCGAGCTGCTGGCGCTCATGCGTGACTCCAACTGCTTCAACGTGTACGTAGGCTTCGAGTCCATCAACCCGCGGACGCTGAAGCTCTTCCAGAAGAAGCAGGACCTGGCCAAGATCGAGCGGTCCATCGAGCGGTTCCATGCCCACAAGATCCGGATCCACGGGATGTTCGTGGTGGGCTCGGACGAGGACGATCTGGAGACCATCGACGCCACCGCCGAGTTCGCCCTCAAGCACGACATCGACTCCGTCCAGTTCATGATCCTCACCCCCATTCCCGGCTCGCCGGACTGGGACTCGCTCTACGCCCAGGGCGACAAGTACGTGATCAACCGGAACTGGACCTTTTACGACGGCCACCACACGGTGCACCAGCCCCGCCGCATGTCCCCCTACGAGCTGCAGATGGCGGCCATCAATGGAATGGCCAAGTTCTACTCCTGGCGCGGCATCGCCAAGAAGCTCCTCAAGCGTGATCTCTACTACACGGCGATCCGGTACTGGGGCAAGAAGATGATCCGGCAGTGGTGGAAGGACGAGGAGAACCGCGCCTACGTCCAGTGGCTGCGCGACCAGCTCTACGCCGACGCCCAGCAGCTCGGCCACCGGCGCATGAAATCGGTGGGGGTGCCCGAAGTCCTGCTGCAGGACTCGGTGGGTCGGCTGCTCCAGCGATTCCTGGGCGAGCTGGGGGTGACCGTGGTTCCGCTCGCCGAGGCCGCCCTGGAGGGTGCCGCCCGGGCCCGGCAGACGATCGACTGCCTGATCACGCCCATGGTCAAGCGGGCGGCCCAGGAGCGCGAGGAGTTCTACAGCCGGCTCACGGTGGTCAGCGCCGCGCTGCACGAGCAATGGGACAAGCTCCCGAAGGTGAGTTTCCCGCTGATCGAGGGCCAGGGACCGGTGTTCGAGCCGTTCGCCAAGATCGGCCTGCTCTTCACCCGCAACCTGGACCGTATCCGGACCGCGTACCGGGACGCCGGCGTGGCCGAAGGCCTCTGGGAAGGGGCGTAGCGCTACTCGCTGACCTCCTTGATCGTGGAGGGCCGCCGGTGGTGGCGGCGTCGCACGAATTCCTCGTTGAGCGTCACCCCCTTCTTGCACAGGGGGCACTCCCGGGGCTGATAGGTCGGAAAATCCCGGCTCACCAGGCTGAAGACGGGCTGGCCGTCGAGATTGACCGACGTGCGGCGCCACAGGCATCCGATCCCCACGATCTCCGCGCCGAGCTGCTCCACGAGATCGATGAGCAGCTTGAGCGTCGTACCCGTGGACACGAGATCCTCGATCAGCAACACGCGCGTGCCTTCTCGGAGCAAGCGCTGGAACTCCACGGGCAGCGAGACCCGGCGCTTGCCCGCGGCCATGCCCTTGGTGCCATAGAGGACGATCGGACGCGAGGGGTGGGCCCGGGCCACGCAGTGGGAGAGAATCAGCGCACCGGGCCCGGTGGAGAGCACCACGTCCACCGGCCACTGCGCGAAGTGCTTGGCGATGACCGCTCCCAGGCCCTCGGTGAACGACGGCTCCGTCGTCACCAGCGTCTTCTCGATGTACTCGCTGGTGTGCTGTCCCGACGGTAG
>JBOHPM010000164.1:0-7038 GCA_050731715.1 Candidatus Rokuibacteriota bacterium | reverse complement strand
TGCCAGGGATTGAGGGGGTTTGGTGCCCGCACGTGCCCGTTCCTGCTTTGTTAGAATCGGAACGAGGAGCCAGCCCATGGGTGAGCGAACCTTCGCCGAGGACGTCAAACAGCTCGGGTACGGTGCCGGGCAGGTCCTGCGTGGCGAGGGCATTCTCGCCATCACCAAGGCCCTGCTCCAGTCCGGGGTGAGCTATGTCGGTGGATATCCCGGGGCTCCCATCTCCCACCTGCTCGACGTGCTGGCCGACGCGAACGAGCGCTTGCTCAAGCCGCTGGGGATCTACTTCGAGCAGTCGGGGAGCGAGGCCGCTGCCGCCGCGCTGCTGGGCGCCTCGATCAACTATCCGGCCCGGGGCGCGGTGACGTGGAAGTCGGTGGTCGGCACCAACGTCGCCTCCGACGCGCTCTCGCACGTCGCCTCGGCGGGGGTGATCGGGGGCGCCGTCGTCGTCATCGGCGAGGATTACGGCGAGGGGGCCAGCATCCTGCAAGAGCGGACGCACTCCGCCGCGCTGAAATCGAGCATTCCCCTCATCGATCCCCGGAACAGCCTGCCCACCTTCGCGCGCTTCGTCGAGGAGGCCTTCGGTCTCAGCGAGGCCTGCCACGAGCCGGTCTTCTTCAGCATCCGTATCCGTGCCTGTCACATGCGGGGCACGCTGGTGTGCCAGGACAACGTGCCGCCCCGGGTCAGTCTGCGCTCACCGCTGGGCGCCCCCGCCTTCAGCCTGGACCGGATCAACCTGCCGCCGTTCACGTATGCCATGGAGGCCCAGAAGTTCGACCAGCGGCTGCCCGCGGCCCGCCGGTACATCGTCGAGCGGCGTCTGAATGAGCATCATCCCGGCGAAGTTTCGGACCTCGGCATCGTGATGCAGGGCGGGCTCTGGAACACCACCGTTCGCGGCCTGCATACGCTAGGGCTGGCCGACGCCTACGGCCGGACGGCGATCCCGCTCCTCGTCCTCAATGTGCTGCATCCCACCGTGCCCGAGGAGCTGATCGGATTCCTCCGGGGCAAGCGGCGGGTGCTTGTGGTCGAGGAAGGGATGCCCAACTACCTCGAGCAGGAGCTCAAAGCGCTGGCCCACGACGCCCGCCTGGATGTCGGAATCCACGGCAAGGACCTGCTCTCACCGCACGGCGAGTACGTGCCCCAGCTCGTCATCGGAGGCCTCCGGAGGTTCCTGGCTACGGCGGCCAGCCCCCGGGTGCCCGCGGCCCTGGTGGAGGAGCGCTTTCAGGCCCTCACGGGCCACCAGGGCGGGATCCGGTCCGTCCTGCCGACCCCGGTGGCCAAGCGACCGCCCACCTTCTGTACGGGATGTCCAGAGCGCCCCGTCTTCAGCGCTATGAAGATCCTGCGTGCCCGCGAGCCGGCGATCGGTGACACGCACGTGGCCGCGGACATCGGCTGCCATACCTTCTCGACCCAGGCGCCGTTCAACGTGGGCAACTCGGTCCTGGGCTACGGGATGGGACTGGCCTCGGCCAGCGCCGTCGCCCCGCTGTTCGCCAAGCGGGTCGTCTCGGTGATGGGCGATGGCGGCTTCTGGCACAACGGGCTCAACAACGGCGTCGCCAACGCCGTCTTCAACAAGCAGGACTCGGTGCTGGTGATCCTCGACAATTTCTATACCTCGGCGACCGGCCAGCACCACAATCCCTCCACCGGGCGGAATGCTCGCGGCGAGCCCACGGGGATGACGATCCCCGAAGCCCTGCGCGGCGTCGGGGTCCGGTGGATCCGGACCGTCGACACGTATCGGATCGGTCCGATGCTGCGAACGCTCCGCGAGGCCCTGACCACACGCTACGAGGGCCTCAAGGTGATCATCGCCCGGGGCGAGTGTCAGCTCGAGCGCCAGCGTCGAGAGCGGCCGCTGCTACGCCGCCGGGTGGCGTCCGGGCAGTCGGTGATCCAGCCTCGCTTCGGCGTCGATCCCGACGTGTGTACCGGCGACCACTCGTGCATGCGGGTCAACGGCTGCCCGTCGCTGACCTTGCGGGAGAATCCGGATCCGCTGCGCGATGATCCGATCGCCCACGTCGATCAGACCTGCGTCGGCTGTGGGGTGTGCGGCGAGGTGGCCCACGCCGCGGTTCTCTGTCCCTCCTTCTACGAGGTCCAGGTGGTCCACAACCCCGGTCGCTGGCGGCGCGGGTTGGCCCGTCTGCGGGCAGCCGTCATCGCGCGGCTGGCCACCGCGTGACGGAGATCGTTCCCCCACCCGGCAGCGGCCCCCGGCTGTTTTCCCTGCTCATCCCCGCGGTGGGCGGTCAGGGTGGAGGCGTGCTGGCCGACTGGATCGTGGAAGCCGCGCTTCACGACAGCCTCCTGGCCCACTCCACCTCGATCCCCGGAGTGGCGCAGCGCACCGGCTCCACGACCTACTACGTTGAGGTCTTCTCCGGCCCCGGCGAGGAGACGCCGGCCTTCTCCCTCTACCCGGTGCCCGGTGCGCTCGACGTGCTGCTGGCCCCGGAGTTCCTGGAGGTGGGACGCGCCATCGAGAACGGCATGCCGTCCTCCACCCGGACCACGATCGTCGCCAGCACGCATCGGCTCTACTCGATCCACGAGAAGGTGGCCACGAGCGGCGCGATCTACCCGGCCGAGCAGCTGGAGGCCGCGGCCCGCGCGTTCGCCCGGACGCTGATCGCGTTCGACGCGCTGGCCCTGGCCCGGCAGCACGATACCGAAGTGAACGCGGTCCTGCTGGGAGCGCTGGCGGCCAGCGACGCGCTACCGATCCGCGCCGAGGCGTACCGGGCTGCCATCGAGGCGCGGGGAGTCGGTGTGGAGGCCAATCTGCGTGGCTTCGAGGTGGGCCGCGCATCGAGCCGGGTAGGGACCGCGCTGCCGCGCGCGGCCGGCCCGCGGGCGCTGCGCCCGGCTCCGGTCCTGACCGACAAGGTGGCCAGGCTTCCCGACGCCTTGCGGCCTCTCGTCGGCGAGGCGCTGGCCCGGCTCCTCGACTACCAGGACGAACGCTATGCCGCGCGCTACCTCGAGCTGCTCGCCCCGTTCACCGCGCCTGGTCGCGATCCCGAGGTCGCTCGGCTCGTGGCCCAGCACCTGGCGGTGTGGATGACCTACGAGGACGCCATCCGCGTGGCCGATCTCAAGACCCGGGCCAGCCGATTCGCTCGCATCCGTGAGGAGGCGGGGGCCCGGGGGGCGGACGTGGTCGTCACCGACTACCTCAAGCCCGACCTGGACGAGATCTACGGCATCCTCCCCCACCGCCTCGTCGCTCCCATCGCCCGCTGGGCGGAGCGGCGCTGGCCTCATGGACGGCCCGCGCTCGGCCAGCACGTGCGGACGACAACGGTGCTCGGCTTCTTGCGGCTCTGGCTGCTGGCCCGTTGCCGCTGGCTCCGGCCCCACTCGCACCGGGCCCGACGCGAGCACGAGGGGATCGAGCGCTGGCTGGCGGTGGCGCGGCGGGCCCAGGACTGGGACCCGGGTCTGGCCCGTGAGGTGGCAGCGGCCGCCCAGCTCGTGAAGGGCTACGGTGAGGTGCGGCGCCGGATGACGACGCTCCTCGATGGCCTGCTGGAGAGCGTCAGCGCCGCCGTCGCCAGCGAAGCCGGCGGCGACGGCTTCCCCGTCGCTCGCGGCCTCGCCGGCGCCTTCCGTCGGCTGGTGCTCACGGGTCCCGAAGGCGAGCAGCGGGCCGTGGCGCTCGCCGCCGAGGTGCTCGCCCGGCTGGAGCGGAAGGAGCGGGAGGCGGCTCTGGCGGTCCTCGCCGTCGCCTGAGTGGGGCTAGGGCGACACGTACCGCGCGAACTCGCTCAGTCGCTCGCGCTCCGGGGCGGTGAGGTTGGCGAAGCGGAAGGCGTGCCCCTCCTCGTTGCTGCGGATGAGGAGCGCCACCAGAGACATCGGCCCCCGGCCATCCGGCGGCGTGAAGGCGAGCCTGACCGCCATGCCCGCCGGCAGCGCCGCTCCGCTCCGGAGGCGGATCCCGGTCGGGCTCAGGTCGAAGGCCCACCCCTCTGATTCGGTCCCGTCGTAACCGATGAGGCGGACGGGAAAGGTCACCCGCACGCGCGAGCTGTGCCGCCGCTCCCGCGCGCGCTCGGCCACCACGAGCTGACGCTGGAGCGCGTGGGGCTCCAGGTACGCGAGCACCTCGCCCAACCGATCGAGCGCCACGGGCTTGCCGATGAAGTCCATCGCGCCCAGGCGCAGACACTGCCGGGCCTGGCTCTCGGTGGCGACACCGGAGACGGCCACGATGGGCAGGCCGGAGCTGCGCACCGGGCGTAATTGCAAGAACTCGAGCCCCGACAGACCGGGCAGGGTGATGTCGAGCAGGATCGCGTCCGGGCGATCGGTCTCCAGCCGGCCCAGGGCGGCTTCGGCGGATCCCACGAGAACGGGCTCGTGCCCCAGCTCGAGGAGGTAGTCGCAGAACACGGCGCCGACATCGGGCTCGTCCTCCACGATCAGCACCCGCATGCCAGGCGAGTCTAGCACGCGGGTCGTCTCTCCCCCGTCAAGTTGAAGGGGGCAGGGGCTCGCGGGTGCGCCGGGCGCGGCCCGCCGTCGAGAACTCCGCGAAGAAGGCCGCCCAGAACGTCTGGGGGACCGCCGGGAGCCCGTCGCCAAGCAGGACGCGCGCGTCGAAGCGGTGGGCCAGGCGGTAGGCGAAGCTGTAGAAGGCGCCGATCGAGCGTGGCGATTCCCCGTTGAAGCGGATGTCGAGGCCGAGGTGCATGAGCCCGCCCAGTAGATAGCCCCACAGGAGCGGCGTGTCGAGCCACCACGCCAGCGCGATGAGGAGCGCGAACAGCTCGTAGGAGTGCAGGACCAGGACGGCCCGGCGCGCGCGATGCTCCATGTAGTAGCGCAGGAACGCGGCCGGCCGAAGATCGACCTGACGCTCCACGAGGACGTAGTCCAGCGCGTGATCGACATCGATCAAGAAGCCGCCCAGGGCGATGCCGGCAGTGAGAGGAAGCGAGCCGGTCAGCGCCGCTGCCGTCGCGCACGCCGCCGCCGTGGTGAGGAGGTGTCCGCCCGGACTCACCTCCTCATCGTACCCCGGGAGGCTGGTCTGACCAGCCATGATATACTCGCAACCCGGACGTAAATCACAACGGAGGCGTGCGTGTCGGAGTACTCGTCCGTCGCCATCTTCGCGGCCTTCATCCTGGCGTTTGCCGTGGTGTCGCTGGCGGCCGCGCGCCTGCTGCGGCCGGCCCGACCGGACCCCGTGAAGCTCATGAATTACGAGTGCGGCGCCGAGCCGATCGGTCCGGCCTGGGTGCGGTTTCCCGCCGGCTTCTACTTGGTCGCGCTCGTGTTCATCCTCTTCGACACCCTGGCCGTCTTCCTCTTCCCGTGGGCGCTCATCCTCAAATCGGGCGGGCTCGGTCCGTTCTGGGTGATGGCCGGGTTCGTCGGGATCATCGGACTGGGCTGGCTCTACGCCCAGCGCGAAGGAGTGCTGGAGTGGAAGTGAAGCCGCCCGTGCCCCAGGTGCCGCCGCCGGGGTGGAGCGACATCAAGGACCTGCAGGAGTGGGAGAAGTATCACCAGGAGCGTGGTGACGGCGACAAGACGTCGAGCGCCCTGGCGGCGATCGCCGACGCCATCCACCACATGCCGGGCGGGTGGATCGTCGTCACCTCCACCGAGAAGATCTTCAACTGGGCCCGCAGCTCGTCGATCTGGCCGGTGACGTTCGGGCTCGCCTGCTGCGCCATCGAGATGATGGCCACCTTCGCCTCGCGATTCGACGTCGAGCGCTTCGGCATGGTGCCGTGGGCGTCACCCCGCCACTCCGATCTGATGATCGTGTCCGGCACGGTGACCATCAAGATGGCGCCGATGCTCAAGCGGATCTACGACCAGATGCCGGATCCCAAGTGGGTCGTGTCCATGGGCTCGTGCGCGAACTCCGGCGGGCCCTTCCGACATGGCTACCACGTGGTGAAGGGCGTGGACCGGGTGGTTCCCGTGGACGTGTACGTGCCCGGCTGTCCGCCGACCCCCGACTCCCTGATGTACGGCCTGCTCATGCTGCAGGAGCAGGTCGCCCAGTTCCAGCAGACGGGCCGCAGGTCCGCGCCCTCCTCGCGAGAAAGCTGATCTACGGGTGACCGCCGCCGAAGCCGCTGGCGGAATCCGGGACACGTTTGGGGTCGAACCCGGAGTGGACGGCGCCGACCTCACGGTGACCGTGCCCGTCGCGCGGTGGACGGAGCTCGGGCGGTTCGCCCAGCGCGAGCTGGGCTGCCGGTACTTCAACTGGCTCAGCGCGGTTGATTGGAAGGCGGAAGGCCTGGAAGTCGTCTGCCGGCTGGAGAATCTCGAGGCCGGGGTGACGGTTCTGATGCGGGCCCGACTCGGAGCCGGGGTGACCAGCTGCCCGAGCCTGACCGGCCTGTTCCCCGGCGCCGACTGGATGGAGCGGGAGTGCTACGACATGTTCGGGGTCGTGTTCGACGACCATCCCGACCTGCGTCGCATTCTCCTGCCCGAGGATTGGGAAGGCCATCCGCTCCGCAAGGACTACGCGGTGGACACCGCTCACCATCCCTACCGTTGACGGGAGGAGTCGCCGATGATCCACGAGCTCAGGACCTACACGCTGATCCCGGGCAAGCAGGGCGAGTACGTCAGGCTGGCCGCCGAGGTCGGGCGCAAGGCTCGCGGCGACAGGTACGGCAAGCTCGAAGGGTACTGGACCAGCGAGTTTGGCACCCTCAATCAGGCCGTGCACCTGTGGAGCTATCCCGACCTCAACGAGCGCGAGCGCCTGCGGACCGAGCTGCAGAGGAACGAGGACTGGACCAAGAGCTACGTCGCCCAGAGCCGCCCGCTGCTGGTCGCCCAGGAGAACCGAATCCTGTCGCCCCAGCTTCCCCTCAAGCCGCCCGGCGGCGACGGCCACCTCTACGAGCTGCGGTGGTACCGGACCCAACCGGGCAAGGCCCCGGAGTGGATCTCCCATCTGAAAGCAGTCATGCCAGTGCGCGAGAAGTACTCGGCCAACGTGGGACTCTGGATCACCGAGATGGG
>JBOHPM010000163.1:0-7049 GCA_050731715.1 Candidatus Rokuibacteriota bacterium | reverse complement strand
GATGTCCGTCCCCAGCATCAGCCGGGAGGTGCGGGTGGCGAAGCCGGCCAGGACGGTGAGCGGCGACGGCCAGTAGTGGTTCGTGACCGAGTGGTGTTCCTCCATCCACACCGAATCGAACCCCAGCTCTTCGGCGCGGCTCACCTCCTCGAGCGCCTCGCGATAGTAGTGGCCGCCCTCGATGGGAATGAAGCCGATCTTCAATCGGGTCATCGTGTCTCCGCGCGAGCGGCATTGTACCCCGGCGGGCGCCGTGGCTCGTCGGGGAGTCGAGCGGTTCTTGACACCCCGCGGGCCGCCGATTACGGTGGTCCGCCGACCGACTCGATGCCCAGCACGCCTGTGACGCCGGGGCCCGTGACCACTGACGACAGTCGGAGCGCCTCGCTCGACGCCGCGCGGTTCCGCGAGGGACTGGTCGCCTCGCTCGCGCTGGTGCCCTCGGTCTTCGCCTACGGCAGCGTGTTCGGCGGCGTGGCCGTGCAGTCTGGTCTACGGCCGCTCGAGGTGTGGGTCATGTCGGTGCTCGTCTTCGCGGGAGCCGCCCAGTTCGTCGCCGTCCCGATGATCGGCGCCGGAGCCTCGCCGCTGGCGGTGATTCTCACCACGTACGTCGTCAACCTGCGTCATTACCTCATGGCGGCGACCCTGGCCCCGGCCTTTCGCGGCTTCCCCCGCCGCTGGCTGGCCCTGGTCGCCCACGTCGTGAACGACGAATCCTTCGCGATCGCCGTCGCGCGCTCGAACCCCCCGAACCCGTCGCTGTACCTCGGCAGCGCCCTGGCCATCGGCGCCGCGTTCCTGGGTGGCATGGCGGCCGGCACCGTGCTGGGCGGGCTGGTTGCTGATCCGGAGCGCTGGGGGCTCGACTTTGCCTTCCCGGCGGTCTTCCTGGCCCTCGTGGTGGTCCAGCTTCGTCGGGCCGGTGACTGGCTCGTCGCCACCGGTGGCGCGGCTCTGGCTCTGGTGATAGCGGTGACCGTACCCGGTAGCTGGCACATCGTGATCGCCGGGCTGAGCGTCAGCGTCCTGGGCGCCATCTGGGGCGACCCCGCGGAGGGGCCCGCGCGGTGAGGACGACGATCGCGCTGACGATCCTCGGGATGGCGGTGGCCACCTATCTCACGCGGGCGCCGGCGCTCCTGATGCTGGCCCGCCGGCCCCTGCGGCCGCGGCTGCGGCTCTGGCTGCGGCTGATCCCGCTCGCCGTGCTCCCGGCCCTGGCGGTTCCGATGGTGATGGCGCCTCAGGGCCAGCTGGCCCTCGGCCCCGACAACCCTCGGCTGTGGGGAGCGCTGGTGGTCATCGGCCTGGCCGCCCTCCGCGCGAACCTGCTCGTCAGCGTCGCCATCGCCGTCGCCGTCGTCGCCGTGGTCCGCGCGCTAGGGTAAGATCGTCCGCAGATGACGGAGGCCTTCACCCCCGAGGAGCGCGCCGCGCTCGCCCCGTATTTCACCGATCTCGATGGTCCGGTCTTCGCCCTGGTGAATCTGCCCGAGGTCGTCAAGGGCGCGTTGTTCGCCCGCTACTCGCGCTCGCCGAAATCGCTTCGCCGCCTGTTTCTGGATGAGTTCATGAACGATGAGGGGGGCGAGGCGCCCCCCCCATCGTCCCCGGTTCCGACAGGGACGACGCGAGCTGAAGCCCTCTACGAGCGCGTGTTCTTCGAGTACGGTGATGATTCGGTCGCACAGCTCGGTGGCGTCCACCTGGCCTGCGAGGGCGTGTCGAACATCCTCACCAAGGTGCTGGAGTGGGGGCGCCTCATGGCGTACCTCGAGCAATCGACGCGGTACGTTCCCTACGACGATCGGCCGGGCGGTCGCTATCGGTACCACATCCCGGCCGAGCTGGAGGAGCCCCTGCGAGGCCAGTACGTGGCCACGCTGGACCGGGGGTTCGAGACGTACCGCAGCTGGCTGCCGCGGCTGCGCGACTTTTACGAAGCGCGGTTCCCGCGCGCCGCCGGTGACTCCGAGCAGGTCCACCGGCTCACCATCCGGGCCAAGGCCCTGGACACCCTGCGCGGGCTGTTGCCGGCGGCGACGGTCTCGAACGTCGGGATCTACGGCACCGGCCAGGCCTACGAGCAGCTCTTGCTGCGGATGCGGGCCCACCCGCTGGCCGAGGTCCGGGCGTGCGCCGACCGGATGCTGCGGGAACTGCGCAAGGTGATCCCGGCCTTCCTCCGGCGCGTCGACCTTGCCGAGCGGGGTGGAGCCTGGTCCGCATACCTGGCCGAGACCTGGGAAGCCACCCGGCGGATGACCGACGACGTGCTCGGGGCCGCCGAGCCTGAGCCCCGCGACGAGGTGACGCTGACCGACTTCGATCCCGAGGGGGAGGTCAAGGTGGTGGCCGCCGCGCTGTACGCGGCGGCCCGTCTGCCCGACGACCAGCTCCTCGGAGTCGCCCGGCGCCTCAGCCTCGAGGAGCGGCTCGCCGTGCTCCAGGCGTACGTCGGCAAGCGGCGCAACCGCCGGCACAAGCCGGGGCGCGCCTTCGAACGAACCGCCTATCGCTTCGACGTGCTGGCCGACTACGGCGCGTTCCGGGACCTGCAGCGGCACCGTCTGCTCACGCTGGAGTGGCAGCGCCTCACGCCCGACCACGGATTCGCCGTTCCCGCCGCGGTGGAGGAGGTGGGCGCCCGGGCGGACTGGGAGCGTGTCATGGAGGCCTCCGCGGCGCTGCACGATGCGATGGCCGCCCGTGGCCTTTCCGACGTCGCCTCCTACGCGGTGGCCATGGCCTATCGCGTGAGGTTCTATATGGAGATGAATGCTCGCGAGGCGATGCACGTGATCGAGCTACGTAGCGCCCCCCAGGGACACCCGACGTACCGCCGCCTGGCTCAGACGATGCACCGGCTGATCGCGGAACGCGCCGGTCACCATGCCATCGCCGCGGCGATGAGCTTCGCGGATCACTCGGAGGTTGCGCTCGAGCGGCTTCAGGCCGAGCGCGCCGCCGAGCGTCGTCGGGGAGGCGCGCCGGGCTTCGGCCCCCCCGACGCCTAACCGCACTGAGGCCCGCAAGGTGTGGGTTGTGGAGGGATGACGATGGACGCCCAGTCGGCGCTGTTCCGACAGAAGGCGCGCGAGTATCTGCGAACGCGGGGGACCCTGGCGGCGCCTGCTGTCGTCCACGATCGTGTGGGGGCGGCATTCGCGGCCCTCGGAGAGTTTCTGGATGCGGTCCCGCCCGACGTGGTGGCGCGCCGCACCATCCCCGGCGAATGGACGATTCAGGAGATCGCCGACCACCTGCTCGAGACGCACCGTCCGGGGCTCGACGAGCTGCGCTGCCTCCTCGCCGGGCAGCGGCCGCCGGGCCCTCCCATCCCGGCCGGTCTGCAATCCAAGGCGCCGATGTTGCGACCGTGGCCCTGGCTGAGCGGGGAGCTGGCGAGGGTCCACCAGGACATCCTCGAGACCCTGGACGCCGTGTCGGCCGATTTCGAGTCGGACGCCCGGGCCCCGCTGGTCATGGTGATCAACGTTCCCGGCCCGGCCGGAGGCTTCACGCCGGAGCACTGGATCGAGGAGCTCGACTGGAAGGCTTACGCTGTCGTATGGCGTCTGCACGCCCTCGACCATCTCGGCCAGGCCAAGAAGGTGCTGGCCGCCGCCCGATGAGCCCGGCCGCCAGCGAGGCCGAGCTCCGGGCCTTGATCGAACAGGCGGTGTTTGCCCGTGACTATCGCTTCAGCCTGCGTCGTATCGACGATGGCCTCTGCACGCTCCTGGTGCCGTTCCAGTCGGCGCTGGAGCGACCGGGCGGCGTGGTCGGCGGGCCGGCGTTCATGGCGGCCGCCGACGTGGCGATGTGGCTGGCCATCCTGACCCGGCTGGGCGTTGCCGACCGCTCGGTAACCTCGGCCTTGAATACCACCTTCGTGAGCGCGGCCCGTCGTGAGGACTTCCTCTGCACCGCGCGCGTGTTGAGGCTCGGCCGCCGTCTGGTTCACGGATCGGCGGAGTGCGTCAGTGCCGGGGGGCGCCTGCTCACGTACCACACCATCACCTACGCAAGGCCTCCGGCCGAGGACAGGCCCTAACGTGGACGCCGCTGGTGATGCCGTACGACGTGCCAGCCGGTGCGCTCGTCGTCCGTGGTCTCCGGGGGACCGCCGAGCGAGACGATGTAGAACGTGAGGTCCCACAGCTCGGCGTCGTCCAGGACCAGATGGTACGACGGCATGGGCGTGCTGTCGTACCCGGTGAGGATGGCCCGGAAGATATCCTCCGGGGTCGAGCCACCCTTGAAGGGCCGGCGGGTGAGGTCGCTCGGCTTCACCTTGAGGTCCTTGGCCGACGGCCCGTCGCCCCGCCCCAGCTTTCCATGGCACTCGTGGCATTCCGCCTTGGCGTAGACCTTGCGGCCGCGGGCGACCGCCTCGGCAGACCCGGGTGGAGGGGCGGGGATGGATAGCGGCTGGGGCGGCGGAGAGGTGGCGAACTTCGGGGCCAGCGTCTTGAGATACGCCACCACCGCGTCGAGCTCGGCCGGAGCCAGGTGGTCCTGGGGGACCATGCCCGTGCCCGGCAGTCCGCGCACGATGCTGCGCTTGAGGTCGGCGTCGGTGGGCAGCTGGCCCGAGCCGGTGGAGCGCAGCTTGTAACGCCCGCCCGTGAGATCGCGCGGTGGTGAGGCGAAGTGGTGGGCGGCGTGCCCGCGACCGTCACCGTCGGGGCCGTGGCAGACCGCACAGTTCTCCTCGTACGTCCGCTGGCCCAGGGCGGGGTCGACGGCCTCGGCTCCGGGCGCAACCCCGGCGCCTGCGGCCAGCAGGACGCTGAGGGCGGCCACCCGCGCCACGGGACGCATGTCGGTGGCTAGTCGAGGACGACGAATTGCCCCACGACGTGGGCCGGGTGGAGGTGACACTTGATCGGGAAGATCCCGGCCTTGGTCGCCGTGAAACTGACGTCCTTCGTCTTGTTGCCGTCGACGACTTCCTTGATCCCGAAGGCGGCGATCTCGTAGCCGTGCTCGTCGGCGTGTCGGTTGATGAGCTTGAGCTTCACGGTGTCGCCCTTCTTGGCCACCACCGAGGACGGCTCCCAGATCTTGACGCCCTGAGGCGTCTCGATGTTCACCACCGTGAGCTCCACCTCGCCCGCCCCGGCCGGCAGCCCCAGGCCGAGTACGAGCACGGTGACCACGAGCCATGCCGAGAGACGCGAGCGATGCCATGACGTCATGACGGTTCCTCCTCCTCGGGGGAAACTACTCGTCGCCCACCTCACGGCGCGCTGCCGCCGCGGGCGAAGTCGTCCTTGGCTTGCCGCAGCGCCTCCGGTGAGGCCAGCAGATCCAGCGCCGTCATGGCCAGGGCCTTGGCCCCCACCACGATGCCGCCCCGGGCCAGCGGTGAACGCGCCCACTCGGCGAACTCTCGCGAGTGGCCGGGGACACCGTCCGGGGAGATTCGGAGGTAGGGATGGATCGTCGGGATGACCTGGCTCAGGTTGCCGCAGTCGGTGGAGCCGTAGCCGGCCTCGCCGTCTTCAGGGTCCTCCGGGGCCTCGATCAGGGCCAGGTTGCGCGCGAAGAGCCCGGCCATCGTGGCGTTGGGCCTGAGTGGCTCGTGCACAGTGGGATCGGGGCTTACGGTCACCGTACAGCCGGTGGCCGTCGCGGCGCCCTCGGCACATGCCCGGAACCGCCGAAGCAGATCGAAGCAATAGTCTTTGTCGAGGGCGCGCAGATAGAACTCGGCGCTGGTGTACTCGGGAATGATGTTGGGCTGGGCCCCGCCGTGGGCGATGATGCCGTGCACCCGCGCGTCCGTCCGGATCTGCTGGCGCATGGCGTCCAGGGCCACGAAGAGCTGGATGACCGCGTTGAGCGCGTTGACGCCGCGCCAGGGCCAGGACGACGCGTGGGCGGCCTTGCCGAAGAACTCCGCCTTGACCTTCACGATCCCCAGGCTGGGCCGCCACACCCGGGTGCCACAGCGGCCGTGGATCATCAACGCCGCGTCGACGCCCCGGAACACACCGGCATCGAGCAGCTTCACCTTGCCGGCGCCCCCTTCCTCGGCCGGCGTGCCGATGATCTGGATCGCACCGGCGAAGGGCAGGCGACCGAGCGCGCGAGCCAGCGCGGCGCCGGCCCCCGCGCCCGCGGCGGCGATGACGTTGTGCCCGCAGGCGTGGCCGATGCCGGGCAGGGCATCGTACTCGCAGAGAATGGCCACCGTCGGTCCCGGCCCGGCGCCCCCGATGGTGGCGCGAAAGGCCGTGGGCAGGCCGACGCCCCGTTCGACCTGCGCGCCATGAGACTCGAGAAACTCCGTGAGCCAGGCGTGCGCCTTCTCCTCTTTGAAGCAGAGCTCGGGGTGGTCGTGGATACGATGGGAGAGCTGCTCCAGCTCGTCGACGAGGCCGTCGACGGCCTCGCCGAGCTTGCCCTTGAGGGCCTCGGCCCCCGTGCTCATCCCGCCGCGAATTCCTGGCGGATCCGGGCCAGCAACGCCGGGTCGGCCAGCACGTCGTGGGCCGTCAACGCCAGCGCCTTGGCCGCGATGACGAGGCCTTCGCGGGCCAGCGGGCTGACGGCGGCCGCTTCGAAGGCGCGGGAGTGAATGGGGGTGCCGTCGGGGGCGATCTTCACGAGCGGCTGGATGGTGGGGACGACCTGGCTCACATTGCCGACGTCGGAGGAGCCCAGGTGTTCCTTGTCTTCCGGCGACTCCGTCACCCCGAGTGTCAGCAGATTTCTCCGAAACGTGTCGACCAGGGTGGGGTTCCGCTTGAACGGCTCGTAGGCGGTCTCCTGCTGTTCAACGACGTTGAGGGTGCAGCCGGTGGCCCGGGCCGCGCCCTCGGCGCAGGCGATGACTCGTCGGTGGAGCTCCCACATCTGGTCGACCCGCGGAGCCCGAACGTAGAACATCGCCGCCGCGAACTCGGGGATGATGTTGGGCGCCGCGCCACCGTGGGTGACGATGCCGTGGATGCGCGCATCGGGCCGCATCTGCTGGCGCAGCATGCTGACGTTGTTGAAGGTCTGGATCACGGCGTCGAGCGCGTTGACGCCGT
>JBOHPM010000162.1:0-7052 GCA_050731715.1 Candidatus Rokuibacteriota bacterium | reverse complement strand
AAGGGGCTGCGCCGGCTCGTGGGGATGTGCGTGTGCTCGGGTACGAACAGCGACTCGAAGCCGCGGCTCTCCGCCTCGCGGGCCAGGTCGTCGATGCGGATCGCATACTCGGTCGAGAAGATGCACAGGCCGATGTCCATGACTCCTCCTTTTATGAGGTCGGCGACAGCGAGAAGTGCGTGTGAGTGGCGAGCCAGCGTCCGCTCCGCCGGGCGAAGAGAATGGTCAGGCGGCCCGGCCGGGGAAACGTGGTGCCGTCGGGCCGGACGCCGAGCGAATCCCAGCGGGCCGCGATCCACCCGCGGTTGGCGTGGATGGCGCCCCGCGCTCGGTCGGCGTCGATGGTGAACTCGCGGATCCTCGGCCATACCTGCTGCCACTGCTGCTTCATGACCTCGTCGATCCCCTCGACCATCTCGGCCCTGGTGCCGAAGGCCAGCAGCTCGGGGGCGCAGAGGGCGCGGCCGGCCGTGAAATCCTGGGCCCGGACGCAGGCCTGGAGCTGGCGGAGCCACTCGCGGAGCGACGCGAGAGAATCGCCCACCACGACCTCGTTGGAGATCTCCACCAGGTTCCCGTCGGGGTCCCGCAGGTAGATGGATTCGATGGGGCCGCGGGCGCCCGTACGCCGGCCCGGGCCCTCCTCTATGGCCACCCCGCACGATTTCAGATGCGTGATCCACGTGGTGAGGGGCTCGTCGGTGAGCAGGCAGATGTCCCCGGAGCCGGGGGTGGGCCGGGCCGCCACCAGCGTGACTCTGCCGGCCACCGGATGCAGGTTGATCTTCTGGTCACCGAAGTGGACGGCCGTCCGGCCGGCGCCGAAGGTCACCGCCTCCATGCCGAGCACGCGCCGATAGAACTCCACCGTGGCGGCGAGGTCGCGCACGGTGAGGACCAGGTGATCGAGGCGCTCGACGTTCAGACGAACACGCTTTCCGGTAGAAACGCCGACACGATCCAGTTCGGCGCGTCGACGATCTGGCTGATCTTGAGGTCCGCGGCCACGCTGCACACCACGTAGGCCTCCTCGCGAGTGAGGCCGCGCTCCTCCACGAGGTGCTCGATCATGTACCGGGTGGCCTGCTGGGCGGAGCGGTAGAGGTCGGGCCCGTGGGCCGTGGTCGCGTAGTGCGGGCCGATGTTGGTGCGGGTCCCAATCGGGCCCCGCGTGCGCAGGCGCGGCTCGGGCAGCTTGCGGTCGGGCAGAAGGTCGAAGCGCAGCGTGACCTGGGCCGCCATCTCGACGGCGTTGATGCAGACTTCTCCGTCGCCCTGGGCGGCGTGGCCATCCCCCACGCTGAAGAGCGCGCCGTCGACCCACACCGGCAGGAAGAGGGTGGTGCCGGCGGTGAGCTGCTTGATGTCCATGTTGCCGCCGTTCTTCCGGGGCGGCATCGTCGTGTGGCTGCCCGGCTCGTCCAGGGCGACGCCCATGACACCCGGGAACGGGTCGATGGGCACGGCGATGCGGTTGCCGACCCGCGCGTAGCGGCCATCGGAGAGGTCCCAGATCTGCACGTAGGCCTGGCGGAACTCCTCGGGCAGGAGCCCTCGCCCCGGGTTGATCTGGGTGTAGGCGAACGACGCCGCCGGCTTCATGTCCACGATCTCGACGACCAGGACACTACCGGCGCGGGCGCCGCGCACGCGCACGGGACCGGTGAGGGGATGACCGCGGAACGGCGGCTTGGCCGCGGCGTCCGCCGGCGTCGAGGTCGGCGTGTACCAGCCGTCGGCCGCGTCGCGGGTCTGGAAGACCACCGTGTCGCCGGGATCGATCTCGAGCCGCGGCGGCAGGGCGTTGTTCCACTCGTAGTGGACCTGGCTGGAGTCGAGGTGGTGCGTGCGGGCCATGGTCAGGGCACCAGGAGGTGGCGGCGGCTGCGGAGGACATCCACGGACGGCGCGCCGGGCCCGGCCAGGACGATCGTCAGCGTCGCCGCCAGCACCAGCAGCGAGAACTCGTAGCCGGCCACGGCGGGCCGACCGTCGGTCGACATGGTTGCTCTCATGAAAAACCCCTGGGGAGCGTGTAGGAGGAAGACCGCAGCGGCCATGATCGGGATCTGGGCCAGGGCCGCGACCAGCGTCCACAATCCGATGATGAGGAGCGCCCCGCCGACGATGTGGGCGAGGATCAGGTACCACGCCAGCGGAGTCCCCATCGCTGGCGGGTTGCCCAGGCGCACGATGAGGTCGGCGGCGCGGGCCGGACCCAGGACCGCGAAGGCGTAGTAGCCGTGCATGACGAAGATCACGCCCAGCACGACGCGCAGGAGGCTCAGGCCCCAGGCGGGCGCCGCGTACATCTCAGGCGAGCTCGTTCCAGGCGACCATCCCGGTGCCCGTGCGCCAGGCGATGGCCGGCATGTAGGCGAGCACGTCGGCCGGGCCGCGGGTGAAGGCCAGGGCCAGGATCCAGGCGTTCAGCTCGGCGGTGCCGCCCGAGCCGGCGGCCTCCATGCGCTCGAGCGTGCAATCGCGAAGCAGGGCCTGGTGATCGCCCTTCTTGAGCAGGTCCAAGAACCAGAGATCGAACTCCTCGTCGACCCAGAAGTAGCGCGGCCCGCCGGGCTCGTGGCTCAATCCGCCGGTGGCGAGGACGGCGATGCGCTCCGGCCCCGGCCAGGCGACGAGCATCTCGCGCAGCACCGTGCCCACCTGGTAGCAGCGCTCCGGCGTTGGAATGGGCGGCACCGTGCAGTTCATGGTAACGGGAACCAGCGCCGTGCGCCCCTCGGGGTTCAGGTAGTGCATGGGCACCGAGATGCCATCGTCGAACTGCATCCGGCGCAGGTAGGCGAAGGCCAGGCGCCGCCGCGCGCCCTCGTTGACGAGGTAGCGAGCCAGCGCGGGGTGGCCGGGGATGCGGTACTGCTCGAGCGCGAGCCACTCGTCGTACCACTCGGCCGGGCCCACGTGCTCTTCGCCGATGCCCACCGTGAGCTCCGGGGTGTTGTTGATGGGCCAGTTGAGGAGGTGGTCGTTGGAGAAGGCCACGATGACGTCGGGCCGGGTCGCCTCCAGCCGCTGCCGCAACTCGCCGAGCGCGCGCCGGGCTTCCTGCTGCTGCTCGACGGGGGCCCGGTCGAACCAGCCGGTGAGCCCCGGCGAGTGGGTCATCGCCATGGCGGCGACGATGCTGGCCATGGCCTCAGCCCTTCGCCCGCCGCTCGAGGCGCTCGGCCTGCGCGAAGGCCCGGGCCGTCTCCTCGGGAAAGGCGCGACGATAGGCTTCCAGGGCCGGGTGGGCGTTCGAGTTCGCCGCGGCCCCGAAGAACAGGCGCATGATCTGGGGGATGTAGTACTGGTGCACGCCGAGGTCGTTCAACCGCCGCACGTCCCGCTCGCGCAGGGCCTGGGCCTCGTCGGCGCTGAGCCCGAACTCGCGGCAGAGGCCCTCGAGGTCGGTCTGCCAGCGCGCGCGCAGCCGGGCGTCCTTGCGCACGTAGAACATCATCTCGTTGAGCGGCAAGGTCTTGTCGCAGCGCTCCACGTTACCCATGCTTGAGGACCTTGGGATTCACCTTGACGAACATGATGACGCAGCGCTCGGGACCGAGATTGCGCACGTCGTGGGGCACGTTGGCCGGGAACTTGATGATGGAGCCGGCGGGCACCACGTGCTCCTGGCCGCCGACGCTCATGTTGGCCGTGCCCTCCAGCACGAAGATCGCTTCCTCCTCGTAGGGATGGTGGTGCATCACGGTGGACTGCCCCGGCTCGTAGCAGGCGATCTCCGACCAGAGCTGCTCGGTCTTGAACAGCATCTTGCGGACGCGCTTGTCGGAGGCGAAATTCTTGAGGGTGTGGAGATCGAACACCTGCGCGACGCTCCGGCTGGTCGCGACCGCGGCAGCCTCGTCCATGGGATCTCCTCTCGGGAGCCCTAGTCTACCTCACAGCGCCGCCACTTCGGTGGCGCGCGGCAACCAGGCGATCATCTGGGTCGCGTGGAACAGATCGGCGGCCGTGGCCAGCTCCTGCCGCGCCGCCCCCGGCCGGCGCGCCCGGTGATAGAGAGTGCCGAGGCCGAGATGGCAGTGAGCGGCCAGCGGGCGCATGCCGAGCTCGGTGGCCAGGTCGAGGGCCTGCCGGTAGGCCGCCTCGCTCTCCGCGATGGCCGCCGGCTCCGCGTGGGCGGCGATCGCGCCGAGTAGCCGGCGGGCCCAGGCCTCGTGTCCACGTTCCCTCTGGTCACGGGCGATGGCGAGCGCGCGCTCGGCCAGCGTCCGGGCGTCCGTCACGCGTCCGATCTGAAGATGTGCCTCGGCCAGCCACGAAACGATCAACGCGTGCAGATACATGAACCGGATGCCGACGGCATGCTCCACCGCCTGCGTCAACAGGCGAAGCCCCGTCTCGACATGACCCGCCAGGGCGTAGGCGTGGCCCAGCGTCCCCGCCACCTGAATCAGGACGACGGGCATGTCTGCCGCTTGGCAGAGTCCGTGACCTCGTTCGAGGAGCGCCTGGGCTCGCTTCAGATCGCCCTGGCGGATGCAGACCAGGCCGCCGGCGAAATCTCCAATCGCGATGCTCAGTGGATGGCCGACGGTTTCCGCGAGCCGGACGGCCTCCTCACCCCGAGCGCGGGCTTCGGCAAACTCGCCGAGCTCGGCGAGCGACTTGGCCAGGAAGGCCCGGGAGAACACGGCGGGCAGGCCGGGGAGCCCGAATCGCTCATTGACGGGCTCGCGCTCCAGCGCAGCCACGCTCTTGCCCAGGAGGTCGGCGGCCCGTCGATAGTGGCCAAGCGCGTAGTGGATCTGACCCAGGCGAATGTCGATGGCGGCGCGCAGCCGGCAGTCTTCGACGCGGGCGGCGATGGCGGCCGCCTGCTGGGCCGCGTCGAGGGCGTGGGTGTGATCACCGATCCGCCAGAACGAATTGGAGATGTAGGTCACGGCCCAGCCGAGGCGGCGCTGGTCGCCGAGGCTCTCGGCCAGCGCCTGGGCCTCGCGCAGGTACTCGAGGATGCGTTCGGCCTCGCCCAGGGGGAACAGGGCGTCCCGAAGGTCGAAGCGCACGTCGATCCCGTGCTCGACGAGCTCTCGGCTCGGAGGCAGATGCTGGAGAGCACCGAGCGCCTGGGCCAGGCAGGTTGCGGCTTCGCGGTTGGCTGAGCGCGCGATGGCCTGGGCCCCGGCGCGCCGGAGGTAGGTTGCCGCCCGGTCCCAGATCTCCGCTTCCCGGAAATGACTGCCCAGGGCCACGTAGTGGGGCGCCAGATCGCTGGCATGCAACGTTTCCAGCGCTTCCCCCACGCGGGCATGCAGGAGCCGTCGACGCGGTTGGAGCAGCTCGGCATAGACGACCTCGCGGATCCGCTCGTGCGCGAAGTCGAAGTGCTCGCCGGTCCCGTGGAGCAGGCGCCGGCGGACCAGGTCCTCGACGGCGCCGGCCGCCTCGGCCTCGCCACACTCGGCGGCCCGTGCCAGGAGCGCGAAGTCGAACTCGCGCCCGATCACCGAGGCGACCGCCACGAGGTCCCGGCTCCGAGAGTCGAGGCGTTCGAGCCGGGCCCGGATCATCTGGCGGACACGCTCGGGTAGCGGCAGACCGGTCGGCGTGTGCGGGACGGCTCCCTCCTGCAGGGCTCGGATCGTCTCGACAACGACGAAGGGATTGCCCTCACTGAGACGCCAGACCTCCTCGGTCGGGTCGGCACGTGCTCCCGCCGCGGGCCCACGATCGGCAAGCGCCCGGACGAGGTCGGCCGTCTGCGGGCGCGAGAGCGGCGCCAGCGCCAGGGGAACGAAGTGAGGCTCACGCGGGAGCTCGTCCAGCACGTTGGGCAGGGCGGGGGAGGCGGCGAGCTCATCGTCCCGCGCCGTGACTACCAGAAGCACGCGGAGGGCGGTGATCCGGCGGGCCAGGAACGCCACCAGCCGCAGCGTCATCTCGTCGGCCCAGTGCAGGTCCTCCAGCATGACCACCACGGCGCCGGCGCCGGCCAGCTTCCCGATGAGGTGGGCGACGCTTTCGAAGAGCCGGAGCGAATCGTCGCCGGGCGACGGACCGCCCGCGCTGTGCACCTCGGGAAGCAATCGGGCCAGTTCCGCCCGCCAGACCGGGTCGAGACCGATCACGGCGTCGTCCACGTGAGCGGCGCGCAGGGCGTCGACCCAGGGGCCGAACGCCAACACTTGCTCGGTCTGATGGGCCCGACCCAGCAGGATTCGAGCACGCCGATGCTGCGCCTCGCCGGCGAGGGCCTGGAGCAGTCGACTCTTGCCGATCCCGGCCTCGCCGGTCATGGCCACGATTCGACCCTGGCCGTGGATCGTGTCCTCGAGAGCGAGACGGAGCCTGGCGAGCTCAGGTGTCCGCCCGATCAACGGCGTCTCCGGGGGCATGGTCGGGTGGGGCCGAGCGGACATCCCCATCTCGACGGATCCGGATGCTCGCCGCCGCAAGATCGCCTGGTAGAGTTCCCGGGTCTCGGCCTCCGGTTCCGTGCTCAGCTCGCGCTGCAGCACGCTCACGCAGGTCTGGTATTGCTTCAATGCCGATCCGCGTCGCCCTGCTCGCAGATGGAGGCGCATGAGCGCTCGATGCACGCGTTCTTGTAGCGGATCCAGGGCGAGCAGGCGCAGCGCGCTGTGAATCGCCTGGTCGATCTCACGGGCCTTGATCTGGTGAGCAAGGAGCCTGGCCAGGGCTTGCAGCGCCAGTTCCTGCAGCCGCTCTCGTTCGGCACGGACCCACTCCTCGAACGAGATCTCGTTCACGCTGAGACCGTCGAGCAAATCGCCCCGGTAGCAGGCAGCGGCCTGGGCGAGCGCGCGCGGCGTCGCCTCAGTCGCGTATCGCTTGAAGACGGCGACGTCGACCTCGACAGCCGCCTGATTCACCGCGACCGTGTCGGCCTCCAGGAGCAGTGGTGATGGAGTTTTCGGAAGCGTCTGCCGGAGCGCGGCCAGCGCGTGCCGAAGGCTGTCCCGGGCGCGCTCCTCGCTCACAGAGCCCCACAGCAAGGCCGCCAGCTTGCCGCGAGGGTGCGGCCCAGGGGTCATCGCCAGATAGCCGAGCAGGGCCTGTGTCTT
>JBOHPM010000161.1:0-7057 GCA_050731715.1 Candidatus Rokuibacteriota bacterium | reverse complement strand
ACCCCGGTCAGCGAGCCGAGGAACTGGGTGTGGACGGCGGCGACGCTGGTCACCACGCCCAGCGTGGGAGCGGCCAGGCCCGCCAGGTACGCGATCTCACCCGGTTGATTCGTGCCGATCTCGACGACCAGCGCCTCGTGGTCCGGCACCAGCCGGAGCAGGGTGAGCGGCAGTCCCCACTGATTGTTGTAGCTCGACTCGGGCCGGAGCACGCGCCAGCGGGAGGCCAGCACCGCGGCGACCATCTCCTTGGTCGTCGTCTTGCCGTTGGACCCGGTGATGGCGATAACGGGCAGATTGAACTTGGCCCGGTGCAGCCCACCCAGCCGGCCCAGGGCCCGGGTGGTGTCCTCGACGAGCACCAGCGGCACCCCGGCCGGCACGGGGTCGGGAACGCTGTGGACCACCAGACAGGCCGCGCCCCGACTGGCGGCCTCACCCACGAAGTCGTGGCCATCGAGGCGGGGCCCCCGGATCGCGAAGAACGCCTCGCCCACAGCGAGCGTCCGGGAGTCGATCGACACGCCAGTAACGGAGACGGCGAGGTCGCCCACGACCAGCGCGCCCTGCGTCGCCCGCACGATCTCTTGCACGGTGAAGGTCGGCATGGTCCTCAGCCCCAGCGCTCCTGGAGGATCTGGCGCGCCACGTCGCGATCGTCGAACGGCAAGACCGTGTTGCCCACGATCTGATAGCTCTCGTGACCCTTGCCAGCGATCACGACGGTGTCGCCGGCTGCGGCCCAGCCCAGCGCCCCGGCGATGGCCGAGCGTCGGTCGGGCTCGCGCACGATGCGTCGGGCGGCATCCGCGCCCGCAGCGCCAGCCGTCACCTCTGCGATGATCGCGTCCGGCTGTTCGGAGCGCGGGTTGTCGGAGGTCACCCAGACCTGGTCGGCCAGACGGGCGGCGATGGCCCCCATGAGCGGGCGCTTGCCGCGGTCGCGGTCGCCGCCGCAGCCGAAGACCACGCCCAGCCGTCGGCGGGTCAGCTTGCGGGCCGTGCCCAGCACACGCTCGAGGGCGTCCGGCGTGTGGGCGTAGTCGACGACGACGAGGAAGGGCTGGCCGGCGCCCACCTGCTCGAAGCGGCCAGGCACGGTGCCGACGCCGGCGAGGCTGGCGGCGATCGTCTCCGGACTGAGCCCGAGGGCCAGGCCGGTCGCCACCGCCCCCAGCACGTTCATGACGTTGTGCTCACCGATGAGCGGCGAGCGCAGCGCCAGGGGCCCGGCAGGCGTGGACGCCGTGAGGCGGATGCCCTCGAGGCTGGACTGCCAGTCTGTCGCGCGGACGGCGGCCGGCGGCCGGAGGCCGAACGTCACCACGGGCAACGCGAGGCCGCGCGTGAGCTCGGTCCCCGCGGGATCGTCGCCGTTGATGACGGCGGTACGCGCCGGCTTGGTCGAGCGCTCGAGCAGCTCGAAGAGGCGGCGCTTGGCCCGTCGGTACTCGTCGAAGGTGGTGTGAAAGTCGAGATGGTCCTGCGTCAGATTCGTGAAGACGCCGATGTCGAAGGCCACCTCATCGACGCGCGCCAGGGCCAGCGCGTGCGAGGACACTTCCATCGCCACGCCACGGACGCCGTCGGCATGCATGCTGGCCAGCATCGACTGCAGCTCGAGCGCGTCGGGAGTGGTCTGCCCGGCGGGCAGGCTGCGATCGCCAAGGCGGTACTGGATCGTACCCAGGACCCCGGTCCGCACTCCCCGCGCCCGGAGCAGCGCCTCCACCAGATACGAAGTGGTGGTCTTGCCATTCGTTCCCGTGATGCCCACGATCGTCAGCCGGCGGGAGGGGTGCTGGTAGTACGCATCGGCGATCCGACCTAGGGCGGCCCGCGCCGAGGGCACCAGGACCTGGGCGATCGGGATGTCGGGGAGCGCCGGCCGCTCCGTCACCAGCAACGTGGCGCCCCGCCGGAGGGCTTCGGGGACGAACCGACGGGCATCCTGGCGCAGCCCCGGGACCGCGACGAAGCAGTGACCCGGCCCGATCTTGCGGGAGTCGTCGCCGATCGCCCGGATGGAAGCGGGGGGTGTGCCCACTACCGCTTTCTCGGGCAGGGCCGCCAGCAGCTCGCTCACCGACATGTCGCGCTCCATGTCATCGAGCCACGCCCCTGGTCGCCGACGCCCGTGCACCGGCACCGGTCTGCGATGGCGGCGCCAGGACGAGGCGGGCCGGCTTCCCCGTCTGCAAGGCAGCCCCGGCCGCGGGCGTCTGCTGCACGACGACGCCGCGGCCCTGGACTTCGATCCGGACCCCGAGGGGGGCCAGCATGGACAGGGCCTGGCGCAAGGGCTGGCCGCGAAGATCGGGCATACGCTGGGGACCCTCCTCGCCCAGCTCGGACCCCGTGCTCACCAGCCGCACGGGCAGAGCGTGGACAGGGTCGCCGGGATTCGTCACGATCTGCACCGGGGGCTCGTCGCGCGGGGGCACGGCCAGATAGCGGAGGGTCTCGGCGCCGACGGATGCGAAGATCGGCGCGGCGGCCTCGCTGCCCCAGCGCTCCGTCCGGGGCTCGTCGAGCATGACCAGCATGGCGAAGCGCGGGTCGGCGGCGGGGGCGAAGCCCACGAACGAGAGCACCCCGGCCGTCCGGGCGTAGCGCTTGCTGATGGGATCGGGTTTCTGCGCTGTCCCCGTCTTGCCGGCCACGGCGTACCCGGGGATCGAGGCCTTGCGACCCGTGCCAGAGTCGACGACCTGGGTGAGCAGCTGCGTCAGCACCCGAGCGGTGGCGGGCGAGATGACCTGGCGCACGGCGAGCGGCTCCACGCGGCGGATCTCACGGCCCTGGGCATCGAACACCGCCCGGACCAGCCGCGGCCGCATCAGGGTGCCGCCGTTGGCGACGGCGCCGAAGGCGGCCACGAGCTGGAGCGCCGTCACCGAGATCTCCTGGCCGATCGACAACGTGGGCAGCGAGAGCGCCGACCAGCGGCCAGGCTCGCGCAGAATGCCCCGGCTCTCCCCCGGCAGCCCGACGCCCGTGGGCACGCCGAAACCGAACGTCGTCAGGTAGCGGTAGTAGCGAGACGCCCCCAGGGCCAGGCCGACCTTGATTGAGCCCACGTTGGACGAGTTCTGCAGCACTTCGGCAAAGGTGAGCCAGCCGTACTTCTTCCAGTCGTGGATGGTCGTCCGCGCGATGGTGATCGCGCCGTTCTCGGCGAACACGCGGTCCTCGGGCCGCACGACGCCCTCCTCCAGCGCGGCGGCAGCCAGCACCATCTTGAACGTCGAGCCCGGCTCGAAGGGATCGGTGATGGCGCGGTTGCGCCAGACGTCACGCGACGGGACGTCGAGAAAGGTGTTGGGGTTGAAGGTGGGGCGAATGGCCAGGGCCAGGACGTCACCGGTGCGCGGCTCGAGCACGACCACCATGCCGGCCAGGGCCCGGGTCCGCCGCCAGGCCGCGTCGAGCTCGCGCTCGGCCACGTGCTGGATGTTGGCGTCGATGGTCAGCATCACGCCATGCCCGGGCACTGGCGGCTGGAGCACGACCTGGGTGGCGACCTCGCGCCCCAGGGCATCACGGCCGACGATGGCCCGCCCGGCCGCCCCCGCCAGCGACGCCTCCCAGGCTCGCTCGATGCCTTCGAGCCCGCCATCGACACCCTCGAATCCCACCACGTGAGCGGCGAGCTCCCGGTTCGGGTAGAGCCGCAGCGGCTCGTCGACGAGGCCGAGCCCCGGCTCCCGCAGGGCCTGGACCTGCTCGGTGACGCTAGGCGGCAGCCGTCGGCGCAGCCAGACGAAGGATCGTGGGCTCACGAGGGAGGCGTGGAGCTCGGCGGCCGGCACCTGGAGGATGGACGCCAGCCGACCGGCGGCCCGCACGGGGTCGCCGACGTGGCGGGGTTGGACGAAGAGCGAGGCCGCCGGGCTGGAGACCGCCAGGGGGGCGCCGTGGCGATCGACGATCGGTCCCCGCTTGGGCTGGAGCATGACCGTCCGCGAGTACTGGCGCTCGGCCAGGGCCGTGAGCTCCGCGTGGCGCACGAGCTGCAGATGGACCAGGCGCGCCGCCACGCCTCCGAACGCGACGGCCAGGAACGCCGCGAGGACGAGGACGCGGATGCGGAGCCCGGGAAGGTTCACGGCTGGAGCGGCTGCCTCCCGCCCGCGGCCGGCGGCGCGACGAGGCCGAGGGCGGCCATCCGGTTACGCTCGGCGGCCAGCCCGGTGGTGCCGGCCACGAACTCGCGGGCCAGGCGCACCTGGCCCGGCGCCGGCGGCGCCAGGCCAAGCTGGCGAGCGCGCTGCTCGAGCCGGCGCGGCGAGCGCAGCGTCGCCACCTCGACCTCGAGCTGCCGGACCAGGGTCTCCAGGCGACCGCGCTCGGCACGCAGCGTGTCGAGCTGGTAAGCCAGGTGCACCTGCTGGACGCGCAGGCCCACCACGACCAGGCCGGTGAGGACGACCAGGAGGGCCCCCGAGAGCACCAGCGTCAGGGACCGGCGCAGCCGGGGATCGGGTTCGCGATGCAGCCGCTGTGGTCTCTTCACGATTCGCGCTCCAGCACTCGGAGCTTGGCGCTCCTGGCGCGGGGGTTGGCCCGCACCTCGTCGTCCCCGGGCAGAAGGGGCGACGGCTCTACGACAGCGTAACCACCGTCTGCCGTGAGCGATCGGAACGTCAGCTTCACGAGGCGATCTTCGCCCGAATGAAAGGAGATGACCGCGAGCCGGGCCCCGGGATCGAGCAGGGCTGCCGCAGCCGGCAGCGCGGCCCGTAGCGCGCCCGGCTCGTCGTTGACGGCCATGCGAATCGCCTGGAAGGTGCGGGTGGCGACGTGGAGCCGCCGCGGCCAGGCCCGGCGGGGTACCGCGCGCTTGACCGCAGCCACCAGGTCGGCCGTGGTCCGCAGCGGTCGGCCCCGAACGATGGCCCGCGCGATCCGCCGGGCGTGGGGCTCGTCGCCATACTCGCGCAGGATGCGAGCGAGCTCATCCTCGGGCAGGCGGTTGAGCAGGCCTTCCGCCGTTTGCCCGGCGCCGGGATCGAGCCGCATGTCGAGCGGCTCGTCGACCTGGAAGGAAAAGCCCCGTCCCGAGCGTTCGAGCTGCGGTGACGACACCCCGAGGTCAAGCAGGACGCCTTTCGCCCGCGCCACGCCTTGGGCTCGAGCCACCACCCCCAGCTCCCTGAAGTTCGCGCGGGCCAGCTGCACCCGCTCGCCAAAGCGTGCCAGGCGGTCGGACGCGCTGGCCAGCGCGTCAGGGTCGGCGTCGAGCCCCAGTAACCGCACGCCCGGGGGCGCGCTCGCCAGCAGCGCTTCGGCGTGCCCCCCCATGCCCACCGTTCCGTCGATCAACCAGCCCTCCCCACCTGCCCGCAGCAGAAACACGACCTCGTCGACAAGGACCGAGACGTGAACTTCCTACACTCCCAACCGTGACAATCGCTCGAACAACGACGGCAAGCCGTCGCCGTTCGTCCGCTCGTACTCGTCGAATCGACTACGGTCCCACACCTCGAAGAATTTCCGCCCGGGTCCGAGCAGCGTCACCTCTTTGTTGAGCCCCGCCTGCTGACGGCTATCGGGCGGGACCAGGATCCGGCCCGCGCCGTCGAGGGCAACCTCTTTCGCCCGGGAGACATAGAGGCGTCCGAGCTTGCGCACCTCGGGGTCGAACTGCGATTGCTCGCTGATCCGGCTCTCCAGCCGTTCCCACTCCTCGAGGGGGTGCACTTCCAGAGCGTTCTCATTCGGTACGACGATCAGCGCGCCCTCGTACTGCGCCAGCACGTCACGAAACTTTGCCGGCACGCTGAGCCGCCCTTTCGGGTCGATCGTGTGCTGAAAGCGCCCTCGGAACATGTCCCCCGGGTGAGGGCGGGATTCCACTTCATCCCACTTTGCCCCACTTGGCTGGCGAGATTACAGTTGCCAAAAAGGCGTGTCAAGGAAAAACACACGATTTTTAAGCGAATCCTGGCCGCAGAAAATTCGACAATCGGTAGGGGCCCGGCCCGGCTCCCCCACCCTGGGTAGGGCCCGAGAGAGGGGGCCGGCAGTCACACCTCACGTGAGGCGGGGGAGGTTTGGAGGGGGGCGCCGGTAGTCGCACCCCGCGCGAACGGGGGAGGTTTGGAGGGGGGCGCCGGTAGTCGCACCCCGCGCGAACGGGGAGGTTTGGAGGGGGGCGCCGGTAGTCGCACCCCGCGCGAACGGGGGAGGTTGGGAGGGGGGCGCGAGACGCGCCCCCCTCCCAACTAACGATTCCGCAATCGCACCTCGGTCACGAGGGTGATGAGCCCCTCCCGGCGCGTCGGCGAGCCCTCGGGCCCCGTGGTAAGCCTGATGACCACGGACCTCACTTCACCAGATGCCGGCGTCGGAGCCCCGTCGGCGCCGAGGTAGGTGAAGCTGAGGGAGCGAACACCGTTGATCACGGGCTGAGCGCCACCGCCCGCATCGCGTCGCAGCACGCCATCGGCGCCGAGCAGCCATGTGATCGTCTCCGGCCGGCCTGCGATGAGGCCGTCGGCGTCGAGATCCATGTGCAGGACCAGGCGCTTGGGCTCGAAGACCGAGAGGGCGGAAAAATCCGTGCTCGTGGGGCCGAAGCCCGCCTGGCGGATCTCGCGGGCCATGCGGGCCAGGGCGACCCGCGCGCTCTGCTGACTTTCTACGCGCGCCGTGCCGGTCAGATACGCCCGCTGCCCCGAGGCGAGAAACACGACGGCGGCGGCCAGCACGAGGCCCAGCACGGCGAGCGAGGCGAGCAGCTCGGCCAGCGACACACGTGCAGGGTGGGCTCAGATCCCGCGCGCGTCAATGTCCGAAGTCCGTGACGGTGCGAGCGACGGGCGCGGCGTCAGCTGCGGGTCGGCGGGCGAAACACCGACGAGAATCGCACGGTGGCAGGCGGGGGCACCGGTCCGTCGCGCTTGGTCGCAGGCGGCTTGTCGTCGGGGTTCGCGGCGGACGGGTCGGGCTCGGCGCCCACCGGCTGCGGGACGGGAACACTCGCGTGCTCGAGCCGCGGTGGCGGGCCGGCCGGAGGGCCGCTGGTCGAGTTATCCGCCTCCGCCGGCGTGGG